>JAQWQN010000216.1 GCA_029244465.1 Pseudomonadales bacterium | reverse complement strand
GTCCGCGCTTTTCTTGATACTGCGCCTCAGTCAGCTGCGGCTCGATCTTTTGCAACACCCGCGCCGACTCATCGACCACCTCATAGCCATACTTGACTCGATCATTAGGTATTGACCCAGAGAGCACGAGTTTTCCGTTCTCATCGATATATCTGAAGAAACGAGCGGCATGACCATTCGCTACCCATATCAACAAGCTTAGAGTCAGCAGAGCTAAGACTCCTCGCTTAATCGCCATTAGACCCGGTTGCTTCTCTAGTTTTTGCATCGCCTTCACTTAGCGTTAACGTTAAATTTCCGAGGTGTACCCGACGACCGCTGCTTACATGCGACAATACTCAGCTTGATACGCTTGCATGCGCTCAAGCCATTTCGTTTGTGCGCTGTCTTGCCCAAGATATCCTATTAAATCTTGCATATTTGCGATACTGATCACGCTCGCCTTCAGCTCTTCAGCCAACGCACCAACCGCAGTCACGCCATCCAGGTTAACCTCTTGACGATCCATAGCGATCACAACCCCCATAATCTCAGCGCTGGTTTCTTCAATCAACGCCACCGCTTCGCGTATCGCTTTGCCGGACGTTAAAACATCATCTATGAGCAGAACCCTACCGCCAACATCAGCGCCAACTAACCAGCCACCTTCGCCATGCGCTTTAGCTTCTTTCCGATTATACGCAACACCAACCTCTACCCCCCTTTCGGCAAGTGCGACACTTGTTGCCACAGCAATCGGGATTCCCTTGTAGGCAGGCCCAAAAAGCACATCAAACGCTATGCCCGAGTTAACAATCGCCTCAGCATAGGCCTGCCCTAACTTGGCGAACGCAGCGCCAGCCGCAACTTTGCCAAGATTAAAGAAATAGGGTGATTGGCGCCCTGATTTCAGCGTGAACTCACCGAATTGAAGTACACCTTGGTTAAGCATGAATTCTATAAACTCAGCTTGGTTAGCCATGGCTACGTAGACTCCAAGCCGAGCGCTGCACGTTGCAAGGCCACGAGCTCACTCGTCCCTTTATCAGCCAAGCTGATCAGCTTGGCTAATTCCGCGCCATCGAAGGGCGCCATTTCAGCCGTACCCTGGATTTCGATAAAACCGCCAGAACCCATCATAACAACGTTCATATCGGTCTCAGCATTGGAATCTTCCGCATAGTCCAAATCCAACACTGGCTCTCCTTTGTAAATGCCGACACTAATAGATGCCACAAGCTCCTTGAACGCACCCTGAACAGGCAGCGTACCAATCGCATCGGCTAACGCGACCGCACCACCCGTGATCGACGCGGTACGAGTTCCGCCATCCGCTTGCAAGACATCACAATCTACCCGTATCGTGCGCTCACCGAGTGCCGCCATATCCACCATGGCGCGCAAACTGCGTCCAATCAAACGCTGGATTTCAACGGTGCGTCCACTTTGCTTGCCGCGCGCGGCTTCACGATCGTTGCGAGTATTAGTCGCGCCAGGCAGCATCCCGTATTCAGCAGTTACCCAACCACGGCCTTGGCCGCGCATGAAACCCGGCACTGATTCTTCCACCGCAGCGGTGCAAAGCACTTTGGTGTCGCCAAATTCTACGAGCACGGACCCTGCCGCATGCTTGGTAAAACCGCGGGTAAATTTGACCGCGCGCAGTTCATCACGAGAGCGTCCACTTGGCCGCATAAGAAGTCCTTATTGAGATTTGCGCACATTATAAAAGGACAGAGTAGAATCGCACCCGTTGTAACTAATACGAGCATAAGTAATCTTGGTAGCCGTCCCCAGACCGACTCAAACTGGATCAAAAAATACAAGTCCTATAAATATAGGACGTCCCAGATCATTCACAAAATTCAGCAGGCTCAAGCGTGATGTTTAGCATGACTGCCTTTGCCCGTGTATCGAAGGTCGACTCGGAACGAACACTGGTGTGGGAACTCAGATCAGTCAATCACAGGTACCTAGAACACCAATTCCGTCTGCCTGAAACGGCAAGAGGTGTCGAAGGCAAGCTGCGCGATTCGATTCGCAAACGGCTCAAGCGCGGCAAAGTGGACTGCACGCTACGCATCGAGCAGGCCCTCGGTGACAGCGAAATCCGGCTCAATCGTGCTCGATTGAAGGCGCTGGTCGCCATTATGGCTGAAGTCGATGCAACCGCGACCAATCTCTCCACAGCAACCGCCCTCGACATCTTGCGGTGGCCAGGCATCCTCCAAGAACAACAAACCGATGAAAATGCGCTGCAAACAACCGTTATAGAACTCTTTGAGGCGGGCTTAGAAGAGCTCATTGAAGCCAGAGGGCGCGAGGGTGAAAAACTGAAAACCACCGTTAGTAGCCGTCTCGACAAGATTGAAAGCCTTGTTGCCGAACTCACGCCATTTTACGAAGGCCTCGCCAACGCCCAGAAGGATCGGCTCATCCAACGCCTTTCCGACTTATCCGTAGAGCTCGACAGCGGTCGCTTGGAACAGGAAGCTGCGCTTGCCGCCCAGCGACTGGATGTCGCTGAAGAACTCGATCGACTCAGTATCCATGTACAAGAAGCGCGCAATAACCTAGATTCCACGGGCCCACACGGCCGACGACTGGACTTTTTAACCCAGGAGCTGAATCGTGAAGCCAACACACTCGGGGCAAAGTCCATTCTCGCTGAAACGTCTCAGCGCGCGGTTGATCTAAAAGTCATCATTGAACAAATAAGAGAACAGGTGCAAAACATCGAATGAGTAAAGGGTTGCTAATTTTAGTCTCAGCACCGTCTGGCGCAGGGAAAACTAGCCTCGTTGCGGCCACATTGAAAGCTGACTCGCATTTGACCGTAAGTGTGTCGCACACAACTCGGCCCCAACGATCTGGCGAAGAAGACAGCATTAACTATCACTTTGTGAGCCACAACGAATTCGACAAGATGATCGAGAAGAACGCATTTTTAGAACACGCCCTAGTGTTCGGCAACAAATACGGTACGTCTGCAGCCGCCGTCAGCGCACTGCGTGAACAAGGCCGAGATGTTGTTCTCGAGATCGATTGGCAGGGCGCCGAGCAAATTATGGGCAAATATCCTGATGCGCTCTCGATTTTTATACTACCGCCCGACGAGGCTACTTTGAGAGAAAGGCTCACGAGCCGCGGTCAGGACAGCACTAATGTCATTGAACACCGGCTATCCGAAGCAAAGTTAGAAATTAGCCAAGCCCCGAAATATGAATTTATTGTTATCAACGATGAGTTTGATCAAGCGACCGATGACCTTTTAGCCATTATCCGCGCAGCTAGGCTGATGACAGCACGCCAGATAGGCGATAATCCTAGTGTACAAGCTATCTTGTCAGGTTCTTAGCAGATCTGTACACTTCCCGGCTCTTCGCACACCAGCTCGCAAAACACGGAGGAATCATGGCTAGAATCACAGTAGAAGATTGCCTTGAGAACGTCGACAACCGATTTGAACTTGTCATGTTGGCGACACGTCGAGCGCGCGGGCTTCGCGCCTACGGCAACGACCCTTTGGTGCCTGAGGAAAACGACAAGCCAACGGTTATTGCCCTAAGAGAGATTGCCGAGGGCCTAATCTCCCATGAAATGCTTGACAGCCATGAAGTCTCTATCGACGATGAAGAACTCGAGGTGAGCTTTAGCCTAAACGTAGGATTTGGTGATGATAGCCAAGAAGGGGACAGATCGCGAGAACGCAGACTCGGGCACGGCAGGTTAGGAGATGACACGCCAAGGTAGGCCCGAACCCACCACTCAGTCTTATTTCGTAGGACAGCTCGCCAAGTTTGCCAAACGTCGCCAGGTAGCCGCACCTGCGACAATCGAGACCCTCGCCAAAAGCCTAGACTATTTAACCCCTGATCAGATAGACCAAGTTGTTGCAGCCCACGAATATGCGGAAGCCGCTCACGACGGCCAATGGCGTCGGACAGGGCATGCTTACATTACTCATCCCACCGCAGTCGCCGCGATTCTCAGCGAGATGCGCATGGACCACCAAACCATCATGGCCGCTCTACTGCATGATGTCATCGAAGACTCCGATACGAGCAAGACCGAACTAGGCAAACGGTTCGGTGAGCAAGTCGCCGACCTTGTCGACGGGGTATCAAAACTATCAAAAATCTTTTCAACTCGGGATGAGGCACAGGCAGAAAACTTCCAGAAAATGGCCCTCGCCATGGCCAAAGACATACGGGTCATCATGGTCAAAATGGCAGATCGCCTGCACAACATGCGAACGATCGGTGTCATGTCGGATCAACAACGCCGGCGCATAGCACGCGAAACGCTCGACTTTTACGCGCCAATCGCCAATCGGCTCGGCATCCACACTATGAAAACCGAGTTCGAAGAACTCGGGTTCAAAGCACTCTACCCACTCCGCGCCGATCGCATCGCCCAGGCAGTACAAAGCGCACGTGGTAATCGCAAAGCACTAATGGAACAAATCGCGCACACCATAAAGGCAGCGCTCAATCGAGATGGCATCAACGCCTCAGTGATCTCTAGAGAGAAACATCCCTATTCCATCTATCGCAAAATGAAGACCCAACATAAGCCTTTTGCTGAGATTATGGACGTCTTCGGCTTTCGTATCGTGGTCGATCAAGCTGATGACTGTTATCGCACGTTGGGGGTTATCCACAACCTTTACAAACCGCTAGCGGGTCGGTTCAAGGACTACGTCGCAATACCCAAGGTCAACGGTTACCAATCGCTCCACACTTCTGTATTCGGTCTATACGGCGTCCCGATCGAAGCACAGATACGAACCAAACAAATGGACGCGGTCGCAGAAAATGGCATTGCCGGTCATTGGCTCTACAAAGCCAGTGATGGTTCCCATTTCGAACCAAGTCAACAACGTGCTCGGCGCTGGGCACAAGACCTGTTGGAATTACAGCGTCAAGCCGGGAATCCGTTAGAGTTCATTGAGTCCCTAAAGCTGGACTTGTTCCCAGACGAGGTCTATGTCTTCACTCCAGAAGGAGACATCCTCGAGCTACCTCGTGGCGCTTGTCCTATCGACTTCGCCTACGCCGTCCATACAGATATTGGCAACCGGTGTGTAGCTTGCCGCGTCGACCGCGCGCTTGCGCCCTTATCTTTGCAGTTGCAAAGTGGCCAAAGCGTCGAAATCGTCACCTCAGAAGATGCGAGGCCCAATCCCGATTGGCTTACTTTTGCAGTCACCTCCAGAGCGCGATCCGCCATCCGTCTCGCGTTGAAGCAGCAGCAAGGTAACGAGGCGATTGCGCTAGGACGCAAACTTCTCAATCGTTCTCTTGGCAATGCCAACAAAAGCATCAACGACTTCGACTTCAGACGATTACGAAAAGTATTCGTCGAACTCGGCGTGCGCCGCCTCGACGAACTACTGGAATCGATCGGCAACGGCAACATGATGGCCTACGTCGCCGCGCAAAAACTTCTTTCGTTTGATAATCTCGACTACGAAGCTGTGGCCATTGAAGGCGGCGGTCCAATCGCTATTCGTGGCGGCGAAGGTCTCGTAATCAACTACGGACGTTGCTGCGGTCCCGTCCCTGGCGACCAAATCGTTGGCCACATGACCCCGGGGAAAGGTTTTGTTGTACACATTGAAACCTGCCCGAACATCAACGAAATCCGGCGGCGTGTAGCTCGAGAAATTATCCCCGCACGCTGGACACTTTCGACCGAGGGCGAATTCTTTACCTCTCTCAAAGTCGACGTTAGTCGCCGTAAAGGCATCCTCGCGGAAATCGCCTCGGAGGTAACCGCGGTCGATGCAGGCGTCGATCATATTCAAGTCGAGGAGCGTAACGCAGAAGCAAGCACGATGATGCTTGGTCTCACGGTCAAGAACCGATCACACCTCGCGCGTGTTATGCGACGCCTAAGAAATGTTCAAGCGGTTATCAACCTTGCCCGCATCGGAAGTTAGGAATCATATGAAGAAAGAAGTTATCGCAACTGATCGAGCGCCAAAAGCTATCGGCACTTACTCGCAAGCCGTGAAGTTTGGTGAGCTCATTTTTGTTTCAGGCCAAATCCCACTAAGTCCAACAACAATGGCCATCGTATCTGAGGACTTCACAGGGCAGGCTCACCAGGTCTTTAAAAACTTGACGGCGGTAGCCCGCGCGGCGCATTCAAACCTCGAATCTGCTTTAAAGTTCACGGTGTATTTGACCAATCTCGACAACTTCCAGTGCTTGAACGACGTCATGGCAACCTATGTCACCGAACCGTATCCCGCGCGAGCGGCAGTAGAGGTTTCTGCCCTGCCAAAGGGAGCACTGATCGAGATTGACGCCATCCTGATCGCTTCCTGATCGCTCTCGGCCGGTGATTGATCCTACCCAGGGCATAAGTTATCTCAAAGGCGTCGGTCCCAAACTTGAGGAGACGCTGAATCGCCTCGGTATTTTTCGTCTGATCGATCTGTTGCTCCACTTACCTTACCGTTACCAAGACCGGTCTCAGATCACGCCGCTGAATCAGGTACACGCTGGCGAGGCTTTCTATATTGAAGGGCGTATCGCAAAAGTCAGTGTCGTCTTTGGCAACCGGCGCAGCCTCAAAGTTGCCGTTGAGGATGATGGTGGGCGCGTCTACCTTCGATTTTTCTTCTTTTCCAAGTACCAACAAAGCAACTTGGACAATGCGGAATTTATCCGTGCATATGGCGAATTCCGCTTTTTTGGACGCGAGCTGTCGGTCGCTCATCCAGAGTACGAAACGTTTAGCGAAGAACCAACTGCACCAGTTCCCGGACTAACGCCAATTTATCCAGCCACGCACGGACTCGGTCAGGCCCGACTACGCAAACTTACCGATATGATTTGCAAACTAGACTGGCCGTCGGAAATCGGCACACCATATGAAAAACTCATTTATCTACACCGCCCCGAGGCCACAGCGTCATCAGCAGACATAAAGGAAAGACAAAGCGACATCGCACTTGATGAATTGACCGCGTACTACCTAGTCATGAAAGGACGCGCGCTCAAACGCCAGAGTACGCAGGCCTCGGCACTGCTTCGTGGCCAAGGACGAGGCCGGGAATTATTGAGCAATCTCGGCTTTCGATTGACTCGGGCCCAAGCCCGCGTCGTCAGCGAGGTTTTGATCGATCTCGAACAAACCATGCCCATGCTTCGCCTCGTGCAAGGGGACGTCGGGTCAGGCAAAACAATCGTCGCCGCGTTTGCCGCCATTCGAGCCGCAGAAAACGGCTTTCAAACCGCTTTGATGGCACCAACCGAACTTCTCGCTGAGCAGCACTTCTTAAACTTTCAACAATGGCTTCTGCCGCTCGGTCTCAACGTTACATTACTCACAGGCCAACTCACGGCGACCGAGCAGCGCAAGCGGCGAGCGGCAATTGAGTCTGGACACACGAATGTCGCCATCGGAACGCACGCGTTGTTCCAAGGCAAAGTCATTTTTGACTCTCTTGCGCTTGTCATCGTGGACGAGCAACATCGCTTCGGCGTACATCAACGCATGTCTCTCCAAGAGAAAGGTAAGACCGCACATCCACACCAACTTGTCATGACGGCGACACCGATCCCTCGCACGCTAACGATGGCCCTCTACGCTGACATGGCCGTATCTGTGATCGACGAACTACCCAAGGGCCGCCAACCCATTACCACCTTCACGGTTGAAGAGAGCCGGCGCAGCGAGGTCGTTCGGCAGATTCACAAGGCGTTACAGTCCGGGCAACAAGCCTATTGGGTGTGCACTCTGATTGAGGATTCGGAGGAGATCGATGCAACCTCAGCTACTAGCTTGCATATCAAACTCGTTCAGGCACTACCAGATCAACGTGTAGTGCTCTTACACGGGCGTATGAAGAGCGAGGAAAAGGTCAGTGTCATGAACGACTTCAAAGCAGGACTGATTGATTTGTTAGTGGCCACCACTGTTGTTGAAGTTGGCGTCGACGTGCCGAATGCGACACACATGGCGATTGAAAATGCTGAACGCCTCGGCCTCGCACAACTGCATCAACTCCGAGGCCGGGTCGGGCGCGGGCAGATCGCTAGCAACTGCTACCTACTGTTC
>JAQWQN010000189.1 GCA_029244465.1 Pseudomonadales bacterium | reverse complement strand
ACCAGAGACGTCATATACCAATCAGATTTTTCTGATGGAAAAAGCACCGGATACAAACGAGCTCAAAGCCGAAGCACAACAACAGTTCGACTTCCTCAAGTACGTCGTTCAAGAAGAAGACTACGCAACAGGGATCGCGTTGCAGAAGAACCTAGACGTCGGCGCCAAGAGCCATGTGATGTTCGGCAAAAACGAAGGCGGTGGTCAGCGCTTTCACCAATGGGTGGACACTATCCTCGCCACTGCCAACGAAGATCTGCCAGAATTATTTCGTTCTGCGAGTAACTAACCATTCGCAGCCAATCTGGCTCAGTAGTAGATTGGCGTTTCCGGCAAGATAACGCCCACTTCGATGGCATACGCTTCCCAGCCTGCAATCAGTTCCGAGCGAATCTCAGGGAACTCCTCACTGAGGTCTTCTTGTTCGCCTAAATCTTGCGCCAAGTTGTAAAGTTGCCAATCACCGGTTCCCAATGGCGGCTCTTGCAACAAGATTTTCCAATCTCCACGCTGAGCCAGACGTCGCCCATAGGTTTCAGCAGCGATAATTTCGTTATCAGCATAGGGGGCCGCGCCACCTAGCCAACGATCCAACAACGATCGCCCCATCATCGACTCTGGTGCCCGACCAGCGGCTAACTGCACAAACGTGGGTGCCAGATCCATAACCCGCATGTACGCACGATCGACGTTCGCGTTTTGACCAGGGAAATGGACAAAGGCGGGGACACGAATACCGCCTTCGGCTAAACGACCTTTGGAATCTCGGAACGGCGCGGCGTGCGCTCGAGCCCATGAGGGACCCAAGGTGACATACGAGTTCTTGCTGCCGATCGAAGCGAGGGAATTGTCGAACTTCTCTGCGATCCAGGTCGGATTGGTCCGAACATTTTCCATCTTATGTCCTTCGGCACCGTTGTCAGCCATGAAAAAAATCACCGTGTTGTTCAGTTTGCCAGCACGCTCTAGATGTTCGAGGATGCGACCTACATTTTCATCAACTCGATCAACCATGCCTGCATACACCTGCATGATTTTAGTTTCTCGCGCTTGCTCTTCAACGGTCAGCGAATCCCAGGGAATCGAGCCACGTTCCCGGGCAACAGCTTGCGCCGACGCATCGACGACGCCAGACCGTTGCGCTCCTGCCAGACGTTGCTCACGCAGGAGATCCCAACCATCCTGGTATTGATCTGCATATTTCGCGGTCGAAGTTTCCGGTGCCTGAAGAGGCCAATGTGGCGCTGTGTAGCCAAGATAGGCAAAGAAGGGCTGGTCTACGGACCCTGCATCAATATAGCTTAGTAGTTTGTCCGTCATGAGATCCGTCGTGTAAAACGTCTCGGGTAGCTGAAATGGATGTCCATCTTCCCGCCAGTCCGCAACGTAGTGTTCAAACAGCGGCGTATCATCGAAGTGCCCTGCCCCACCCGGCATTAATACAAAGCTCTTCGCGAATCCGCGTTCACTCGGGAGCGCATCATCATCGCCCAGATGCCACTTAGTCGAGGCGACGACGTGATAGCCAAGATCACCCATTGCTTCCGCAATTGTCGGCACGTCCGGGCGAAGACGATTTTGATAGTTACGACTGAGTTTTTGCTGCTCAGTTTCAAGCCCAGATTGGGAACCCATGCCAGCCAAATGATTGTCGGTCCCGGTCAACAACATCGCGCGCGTTGGCGCGCAACTTGGACCGGCATGAAAATTCGTAAAGCGGGTACCAGACATGGCGAGACGATCGAGATTTGGTGTGGCTATTTCGCCACCAAAGGCACCCAGGTCCGTGTAGCCTAGATCGTCCGCAACGATCAGTAGTACATTGGGAGGCTGTTGCTCCGGTTCGGCGCCCATGTCACTACTGCAACCGATTAATAAGACAGCCACTGCAGCACAAATTATGCGTGAGAACTCTATTTTCATTCGCTAACTCTCCGTTCTCAGAAACGACAATGCCACAAAACAAACCACTGAACCCACAGCCATCAATACAGCAACCGTACCGAGACCATAACCTAACGCAAACATGAGTCCGGCGACGATTGGTCCGAGCGTCGCACCACCACGGCCAACGCCGATCACAAACCCGGTTCCTCCTGCACGAAGACGCGTGGGGAATACGTGGGTGAACATATAGTACATGCCGACTATGGCGCCATTCGTAAAGAACCCTGCGGCACCAGCGATCATGGCAAGTTCAACCAAGTCACTCTGCCCCTGGCCAAAATAGCTGACCATCACAACAGAGCCAACCAGAACCGTTAGAACGAGCTTTTTGACTGCAAATTTCAAGGATAACAGTCCCAATAGCAGGCTGCCTGCCAAACCACCGACGTTCGCCCACACCAAAACACCGCCTGCTTCGGACGGGTGGAACCCCATGTCCACCACCAGTTTAGGGATCCACTTGATAATGAAGTAGAACGTCATAATGTGAGCGAAGTAGGCAATGGTCAGCAGTATCGTTTTTGACTTTAGCGCGCCAACAAACAGCTCTCTCGTTGAGCTGCTCACTCTCCCGAGCTGGTTGGGCAACTCAGTAACTAGTTCGTGCTTCATCCTGGCGAGTGTTTTGTTGATCGCTGATAGATCCGCAGCATCGCTACGCTGAGCTAAATAGGAGACCGACTCTGGCACGAGGAGCCAAACGAGCGGAAAGAACACTGCCGTCATACCCGCACCAAAGTAGAAAACTGATCGCCAGTCATGGGACAGCAAAAGATCCGACGCTATCGCTCCGCCGACAATGGCACCAAGCGGATATCCGGAGGCCATAACGATCACCGCTAAGGCGCGATGTCGGTTGTTGGAAAACTCAGCTGTCATCGCGTTTGTCGCTGCCAACATCCCACCAATCCCTAACCCTGTGAAGAGTCGGTAGACAGACAATTCGGTGACACTCATCGCGCCACCTGCGGCCAGCATGCCCGCCGACATCACCACCAGACAGCCGAGAATAGTTCGACGCCGTCCATATTGATCAGCCACTCGTCCCAGCAAGAACGACCCGAATGCCATACCGAACAGCTCCATCGACAAAACGAAACCGAGGCCCGCACGGTCTATACCCCATTCCGTGCTAATTCCCGGAGAGGCAAAGCTAATCGAAAGTACGTCAAATCCGTCCAACGCATTGAGCAACACACACATCACCACGACGGTAACCTGTAAGACACTCATGGGCGATTGATCGATTATTTCCTGCGGTGTTCTGCTCATGGCGGTTTTTCTTATGTTCTTAGTTTTTCTATATCTTTCGAGTTAGGCTTTGCCTCACTAGCACTCCGAACAATCAAAACACACTCAGCGAAACGCTGTAAATCAACCGATCTTAACGGTCATCGATAAACTCGCTATAATTAATGGTTTGGTTACCACAGAAGGTATCTCACATGGCAGTAGCATCCGAAAGCAAATTTGATCCTGACGCACTCCGCGAACGCTACCGAATCGAGCGAGACAAACGCTTACGTGCAGACGGCAACGAACAATATATTGAGATGGGCGGCAATTACGCAGACTATCTCGACGATCCTTACATCGACGAAGCCATCCATCGTGGCGCCATTAGCAAAGAAGTTGATGTTGTCCTCATTGGCGGAGGATTCGGCGGCATGCAGGCTGCGGCACGTCTTCGTGACGCCGGTGTTGATGATTTCCTCTTGATTGAAAAAGGTGGCAGCTTTGGGGGAACTTGGTATTGGAACCGCTATCCAGGCGCACAATGCGATATCGAGGCGTATTGCTACCTCCCTCTGCTTGAGGAAACAGGGTATGTACCGCGAGAAAAGTATGCCTACGCCAAGGAGATCCTCGAACACAGCGATCGCATCGCAAAACATTTCAACCTCTACGACTCGGCGCTGTTTCAAACCGAAGTCACTGAACTCCGTTGGCATCCCTCCAGTCAGCGATGGATTGTGCACACCAACCAGGGCGATGCGATCAAAGCACGATTCGTCTCCATGGCAAATGGTCCCTTGCACCGCCCCAAACTTCCAGGCATCGAAGGCATCGAAAAGTTCAAAGGCCATAGTTTTCATACCAGTCGCTGGGATTACGAGTACACGGGTGGCGGCCCTCTGGGTGGCTTAGACAAGCTCGGGGACAAGCGTGTCGGCATTATCGGCACGGGTGCAACCTCGATTCAGTGTGTGCCGTTCCTGGGTGCAGCCGCGGAACAGCTGTATGTTTTCCAGCGAACGCCATCGACCGTTGATATCCGGGGCAACGCGCCAACCGATCCTGGTTGGGCAGCCTCTCTGCCTGAGGGCTGGCAAAAGGCCCGTATGGAGAACTTTAACGCGCTGATATCTGGCATTCCTCAAAGCGAAGACTTGGTCAACGACGGCTGGACCGATCTCATCGGCAAGATGATGAATCAATTCCAAAACATGAAAGAAGGCGACAACATGTCGCTCGAAGAAATGATCGAAATGGCTAACTTCGAGAAAATGGAAGAAATACGCGGACGCGTCGACCAACTTGTTAACAATCCTGATGTTGCCGAAAAGCTCAAGC
>JAQWQN010000182.1 GCA_029244465.1 Pseudomonadales bacterium | reverse complement strand
AAATCAGGCTTGCGCTCGAGCACGCACGGTCTGCGATGCGGATGGATGCTAGTAATCCGCGCGGGCATTGGTTGGCTGCGGAAGTGGAATATGCCCAGAAGCGCCATCGTCAGGTGTTGCGACA
Source organism: Pseudomonadales bacterium (assembly GCA_029244465.1). Lineage (GTDB taxonomy): Bacteria > Pseudomonadota > Gammaproteobacteria > Pseudomonadales > Azotimanducaceae > UBA4421. Next base: position 16,297 of record JAQWQN010000182.1, on the reverse strand, counting down.
CCTTTCTCGGGTGGTCGAGTTACAACCGGATCTCGGGATCGAAGTTTTAGAACTCTACGCCAATGCGACAGACAGTCTTGGTCAAGAGAGTGCATTTCTTAAGTTTCTCGTCGCAGGCATACAGCGTTCGGCCGATGCCAAAATGTTGCAAGCGACGATTGAGCATCGGCGCAAGCATGGACTAAAAACAGACGACAGGGAGATCCTTGATCTGATTGCCCGTCAGCCCCGGTCAGAACACTTTTTGATCTTGCTCGACATGCTTAATCGAGCGCCGCAACTCGAGGATGAGGATGCCTCTTCGAGGTCAGAGTTCGAGGCAGAGGTTCGGCGTTTATTGGTACAGATTGCCGTTGAGACGCAGGGTCATCAATGCCGCAACTGTGGTTTTAGTTCGCATCATCACATTTGGCATTGCCCGACGTGCAAGCGTTGGGGGTCGTTCTCAAGCCGGGCATCCGTATCAGTCTGATATAGCAACATTTGAGCGAACTCACGCTGGTCAGGGCCTCTAGCGCACAGTGATTGATGTAGATCCCTGAGGGCGCTTGAATTGTCTCGCGACTAATCTATCCATCCTTTGAATTTTGGTGAATCTTATGAGCAAACTTTCCTATGCACTAAGGGTGGCTGGACTATCGCTGCTGTTTTTTTTCGAAGTGGCGATGGCGCTACCACCGGGTGGAATCAACATTAATGAAGCCTCAGCCAAGGAACTGGCGACAGCGCTCACCGGAGTCGGACACGCCCGTGCTGAGGCCATTGTCGAATATAGACAACAGCATGGAGATTTCGTCGACTTAGATGAACTGATGGCAGTTAGGGGCGTTGGACAACACGTTATAGAAACTAACCGCGCCAAAATCTTCTTTGCTGAATAGGTTGTCGCAGCACCCGCCGAAAACGCTTTGGCGGGTGCTATTTTTCCGCATCCCAGCGACAATGTTGCGATGTCGAAGCGCCTGAACATTGTTCACATTATCGTACGCTTAGAAACCGGCGGTGCTCAGCGCAGCTTACTGCGGTTGATCGAAGCCACCCGGGGAGAGTTTAACCACAGCGTGATCTGTTTTGGTTTCCCTACCTCGATCGGGGCTGCCATCGCCGAACTGGGTGTCGCTGTGCGCTATCTGGACTATCGGTATCCATCGAACTGGCTGCGCATGCGCGGCGTGGTGAGAGCGCAGGATCCGGACCTTGTGCAAGGGTGGATGTACTACGGAAATGTGGTGGCATCTTTGCTTTTTGGTCGCGATGATGTCCCTTGTTTGTGGAATATTCGACATGCGCTTGGTAGCGCGCCGGAGAAGTTGTCGCTGCGTCTCGCACTTTGGATGGGCGCGCGGCTGTCGCGATCTAAAGTTGTTTTTAATTCGCAAGCGGCGCGGCGAACGCATGAGTATTTGGGCTATGATCAGCCTGAGGCGGTAGTGATTCCGAATGGTATAGACGCCAATCATTTCCGGGCTAGTGAGCGAATCCGAACAGAAGTCCGGACTAAATTCGGTCTGTCCTCGCCCTTGCGTTGGATTGGTGTCGTGGCACGAAATCATTCCCACAAAGGCATTGATATTTTCTTGGCTGCGGTGGCACCTCTCTTGGCGACCAATCAATCGTGGTGCATTGTCCTAGCCGGACCTGGCATGATCGCTTCTGACAGGATTACGGCTGAATCAGGGGTGAAAAAGCAGATTGAAGAATTGGGTATCGCCCAAGAACAGATAACGCTCTGCGATAGAATTGATGATACTGCCTTTTTTTTTCCAGCATTGGATTGTCTGGTCGTGCCATCGCGAGTCGAGAGTTTTCCAAATGTAGCGATCGAGGCGATGGCCTGTGAAGTGCCTGTGGTTGGCACGGATGTCGGTGATCTATCTGTAATTGTTGATGATCCTGAGCGGATATGTCCTGTGGCCGATGTCACCGCATTACGATTACTCATTGCAAATATCATGCGACAGCCGCGCGAGGCGCTTGCTGAACGCGCAAAGCAAGATCGACAACGGGTGCAGGCTCGGTATCATATGGATCTCTGTAGCCAGGCTTACGTTTCGATGTATCGAACACTCACTCAGCCGGCACCAATGAGCGGACCGAATTGAAACTTCTTTACGTCGTCAATGAGGCAAGATTCTTCCTTTCTCATCGTTTACCGCTAGCGCTTGAAGCGCGATCACGCGGCTATGACGTTGTTGTCGCGACAGCGCCAGATACCGGTGAAGAGAGGGTGCTTGAGCTCGGTTTGCAGCATCGTGCCATTAAACTGACGCGTAGTGGATTCAATCTCGGTGCCGAGATTAGTAGCTATCGAAGTTTGAAACGGCTCTATCAAGAAGAAAAACCTGACCTCGTACATCATGTGACGATCAAGCCAGTTTTGTACGGCTCATTTGCTGCTCGTGCCAGTGGCATTAAAGCTGTCGTCAATGCGGTTCCTGGCATGGGCTATGTGTTCACGCGCAGAGGGACGCGTGCGTCGATTGGTCGGGCGGGAGTCAACTTCCTTTACCGTTTGGCTTTGCAGCACGAGAATATGCGGGTGATTTTTCAAAATCGCGAGGATTTGGCTGGGTTTATTGCTCACGCGATCGTTCGTCGAGAGCAAACGGTTTTGATTCGTGGATCAGGAGTGGACCTTGACCGGTATTGTCGGAGTCCTGAGCCGGATACCGCGCCTACATTTTTGTTGGCATCGAGAATGCTAAAAGATAAGGGAGTGGTCGAATTTGCGCAGGCTGCGGGAGCGATTAAGGCTGGTGGTCATCACCAAGACTGGAATTTTCGACTCGCGGGCGGTGTTGATGCTGGTAATCCGGGCTCTCTGACAGAAGTGGAGTTACGAAGGCTTGAAGCTGACTATGGCGTCGAGTGGTTAGGGCACCGGGATGATGTAGAAGAACTACTTCGGGGTTGTCATGTGCTCTGCCTACCCAGCTACTATCGTGAAGGGGTTCCCAAAGTCTTGCTCGAAGGTTCTGCTGTTAGCCGTGCGATGATCGCATCAGATATAGCGGGTTGTAGGGAAGTCATAACGGACGAGGTAACCGGCCTGATTGTAGCGCCCCACGACGTGGCGAGCTTAGCGGCGGCAATGATTCGGTTAGGGGCGGATGCGGCGTTACGGCAGCGATTGGGAGAAGCCGCGTATGACAAGGCCGTCGCTGTTTTTTCAGAACAGGATATCGTTGCCCATACCTTCCGGGTTTACGAAGAACTCTGTCCGGTTGCGGAACAGTCGGAATGAGCCGGGGGTACTCACAATTGTCTAGGAAGACGATATTGGTCACCGGTGCTAGCGGGTTTATCGGACAGCATCTTCTTCGAGCTCTGGCGTCATCCAGGTACAACACCGTCGCGTTAACCCGCGGTGGCCATTGTGGCGAAGCGAGTCAGGTCGTAACCTCGATAGAGCAGGTGAAATTGGCTGAGGTAGCCTGCATCATTCATCTAGCAGGGTTAGCCCACGCTGGTGCACACAAGGCATCCACCAACACGATGTTCGAGGTGAATGTGGAGGCGTCTATAGACCTCTTTCAACACGCGCTCGCCGCTCGGATACCACGGTTTGTTTGGCTTTCGACGATCAAAGTGCTGGGTAATACTGCGGGTAGTCCGCTTCAAATTGATGCCCCCTATCAGCCTGGCGACATCTACGCTGAAAGTAAAATGCGTGCTGAACTCGGATTGTTGCAAGAACTTAAAGCGTGCAGGGGACGCGAGGTCAGTCCACTCGCCATCGTGCGACCGCCATTAGTGTATGGCTCTGGCGTGAAAGCGAACTTTTTGAGCATGCTGAAGTGGGGTAGTAGTGGCTGGCCATTGCCATTAGGCAATGCCTGTGCGCCGAGATCGTGGGTGGCAGTAGATAATTTAGTGTCCGTATTAATGAAGCTTACTGCTTACCGAGGCCAGCAGACCATCTGGCATGTGCGAGATGAAGAAGAGACCAGTGTGGTAGGAATGTTGCGACGTATTGCAAGCTTGTCGAATCAGGAAAGTCGTCTGCTTAGTGTCCCGGTAGAGGTGATCAAGGCGGTAGCAAAGGTGGTCGGGCGGGGCGAAGATGCACAGCGGTTGTTAGCACCGCTGCGAGTGGATATGGAGGTGACGAGACGCGCGCTTGATTGGCGCCCGCCGGTGTCACAGGCAAATGCGATGCGGGAGGTCGTTAGTTGGTATCACGACCACTGCTAGCAATTAGTTTTCTGGTCGCAACGCTCATTCTAGAATGGTGTGTCTTGCGGCTTGTAATTAGAAACAACTGGTTAGCTGAGGTTAACGAGCGTAGTTCCCATGCCGTGCCCACACCAACGATGGGCGGGTTTGCTATTTGGGTGCTGACACTGGGTTATCTAGTCTATTTGACGATAGCGGGTTTGGCGCCGGGATGGGAAATCGCCGTAGCGTGTTGCCTGATTGGATTGGTTGGTCTTTGGGATGACCTTCGTCCCCTCAGCGCCCGCGTTCGCCTTGCCGTACAGTTCATTGCGGCCATCCTAGTGGTCTCTACGGTAGGCTCTGAAGAGCAATGGTTGTTGATTTGCTTACTCGTTGTCCCGGTTGTTTGGTTTACAAACTTGTATAACTTCATGGATGGTATTGATGGCCTTGCAGCTAGTCAGGCGCTGGTCTTTTGCGCCGGAGTTGAGGTCCTGAGTGGCGGCTTGACCGGCTGGTCTGGCGAGATTGTCTGGGTCTTGTTTGGTACGAATTTGGCGTTCCTGACGTTTAACTGGTCACCTGCCAAGATATTTATGGGCGATGTGGGTAGTGGCTTGCTGGGCCTGACTATTGCTGCGCTAGCGATAGAGGCTTGGCTATCGGGTCAAATGTCGTTAGTCGCCTGCCTGATATTACTGGCAGGATTTTGGTTTGACGCGAGCTATACTCTTTGTGTGAGAGTCGTCACGCGTCAGTCGTTTACCGCGGCACATCGGTCGCATCTCTACCAAAGGTTAGCGAGCAAAAAAGGACATCTGTGGACGACTAACGCCTTTCTTGCATTTGCGGTATTTTGGGCACTGCCTCTAGCCTGGCTGAGTTTGCGTTTTCCGGTATGGCAATGGGCTACTTTGATTATCGCGCTGGTACCACTTTCGCTACTTTGTTACCTATTTCGAGCCGGTCTGCGGAGTTGATCTTTGCTGCTGATGAACGCCCTAGCGACCGTCTGTAACTGAGCAATAGAAGCTGTCGAACAGGAATTTAATTTAATCTTGATGCTATCTCTTATAGAAGAATTATCTAGACGGAAAAAGCAGGCAATCGCGGTGTTGGCAGATTTGTTCATGTTGCCAGTTTGTCTGTATCTGGCTTTTGCCCTGCGCCTTGGTGACTGGTCGCCTACGGTGGTCTCATTTTGGCCAGCGTTCTTGATGTGCGTCTGCATCGGTATACCGACATTTGGGCGCCTAGGACTTTACCACCAGGTGGTCCGCTACATGGGAAGCCATGCGATTGTGGTCATGATCAAGGGGACTGTGGCGACGAGCGCGGCGGTTGCTGCGATGGCGCTCTACACTTATTTTTTTCGTACGCCAACGGATCCTTTCTTTCCAAGATCAGTACCGGTGATATTTTCGCTGCTTGCGTTCCTTTACGTCGCAGGTAGTCGTTTCGCAGTTCGCGGCTATTTGTATAATTTGGTGGGGTCTTCGGCCCGAGAACCCGTCATCGTTTACGGTGCTGGCTCGACCGGCATTGAGTTGATTCGCTTGTTACGCCAACAGGCAGATTACCAACCGATCGCGTTCATCGATGATGATAAGAAACTTCATCGGAGTAGCCTTGATGGGCTTGTGGTCTTTCCTCCGAGCGCATTGGAAAAATTGTTAAAAGATCACAAAGTCGGTGAAGTGCTTGTTGCAGTGAGTCAGGATGTCACAGGAAGACGCAAGATTATTGAATTTCTAGAAAGCCTTGCGGTGCGGGTCAGACTCATTCCAGACCTCAGCGAACTTATTTCGGGTACTGCTAATCTTGCCAATTTGCGGGATGTTGGTATCGAGGATCTGTTGGGTCGCGATGAGGTTGAGCCGTTGCCACATTTGCTGGCCGGGTCTGTGCAGAGCCAGAATGTCTTGGTGACAGGCGCTGGGGGCTCGATCGGGTCTGAGCTTTGTCGCCAAATTCTGCAGCAGAAGCCGAGCATGCTGGTGTTGCTCGATATGTCTGAATTCGGGCTTTTTCAGATCCATCGAGAGCTCGAAAGTACGTCAAAGGCACAGGGTCTCACGGTACCTATAGCCGTCGTATTAGGTTCTGTTACTGATGCGAGGCTACTGAAACGCACCTTTAGCCGATACCAAGTTGAGACGGTCTACCACGCAGCGGCGTACAAACATGTCAGTCTGGTCGAGAACAACGTCATCCAAGGGGTTAAAAACAACACCTTCGGAACGTTGTATGCGACTCAAGCGGCGATCGATTGTGGCGTAAAGCGTTTCATATTGATCTCCACTGATAAAGCGGTGCGAACAACGAGTGTGATGGGTGCGACCAAGCGAATGTCTGAAATGATCCTGCAAGCGTTACAAGATGAAAGTAAGTCTACCCAGTTTGCGATGGTTCGCTTTGGAAACGTCCTCGGTTCTTCTGGTTCGGTAGTGCCATTATTCACTGAGCAGATCGAGCAGGGCGGTCCGATAATGGTCACTCACCCAGAAGTAACGCGATACTTCATGACCATATCCGAGGCCGCTCAGCTCGTACTACAGGCGGCGAGCTTGGTGCATTCAGGCGATATATTTATTCTCGATATGGGCCAGCCGATCAAAATTCTGGACCTGGCGCACCGCATGGTTCGACTGAAGGGGCTTTCTGTGCGAGACGAGATGTATCCTCAAGGTACAATTGAAATTGAATTCACCGGCTTAAAACCTGGGGAGAAGTTGCACGAAGAATTGTTGGTGGGTGGTGATGTCACAGGGACTGATCATCGTAAGATCATGCGAGCGAAAGAACATTACCCGTCATGGGCAGATCTGTCGGGTGCGCTTAATACGCTGGAAGAGGCTTGTACGACCTTTGATTACGGTGCGATTAAGACGTTCATAGAAGGGTTGGTTGAAGGCGCTGATCTAGAAACTCAGCTCGAAGTACTGACGCCGATGCCGAGCAAAGTGGTAGATATAAAACGCCCGGACTAGCGTAACGTGGCGGCCTGCTCAGGAGCTCAAACTTGACTTTGCCTTAGCGCTGCAATCGATCGACTGCAATGATGGGGCTGCTTACCCATCGTGCCCATGCCCGCACTTGGCGCGCGCTACTACTCTCGGTGTAGTCTGCCTGTGCGAGCCAGTTGGGTAAGTGCTATAGTGCTTTGAGAAAAGCAAGCCCAGAAAACAACAAACAACAAAAAGCAGAAAGATCGAACGGGCGGCAAGAATTGAGACGCGATTGTTTCCCGGCTAAAAAGTCGGTGATGGAAAAAGGGTGACGCTGTGACACGCCAACAGCAACAGCTGATTTTACGCCTCTGGCAGGACTGGTGTCGGGTTTGGCCTGAGCAATATGGGCATGAATCTTTGCGTGTGAAACCAGGAGGATATGACCCTGTCTTTGACGTCGTGCCAGCCCAGACGTACAAAGATTTCTACTTCGAAGTTGTTCGGGGACATCCCAAACTTCGTTCGCTTAATGCGTTCGAAGTTGTCGACACGGCACTCAACCAGATCCGCGCACCAGAGATGACGTCGCGGTCTGAAGCACAAAATACTTCGATAGATGACCAACGTGCTGAAGGCGCCGCGCCTGGGGTGGTCGTACGGCACCTTGAACCTCCTATTGTAGAGGTCGAGCTGAAAACCGTAACGGGTAGTACCGAGCCTTTTGACGAGATTCCCAAATCAGGAGCGTAAGGATGCCTGACAGCGGCTTGCTTTGGTCTCCGGTGTGTGATCGTTTGGCCATACAGTATCCGATTTTCGGATTTGCCCACGATGTTGCAACAGTAGCTGCGATAACAAACGCAGGTGGCTATGGAGTGTATGGCGCAACCCGCCGATTTCCTGATGAGATCAGACGGGAATTGGCAGCGATACGCGCGCTGGTTGGAGATAAACCGTTTGGTGTGGACTTGGTCTTGCCACCGGGCATGCCGGAATACAATTCTCGTGCTGCGATCGAAGCGGAAATTCCCGAAACACATCGCAAGTTTGTGGATGCACTGATTGAAAAATTCCAAGTGCCGGAAGCCACCGAGCCTGGCATGCGCACGCGTTTCATCCGTTCGGCTGAAATAGAAGAAGCCCAAATCGAGGCAGTGCTCGAGTCGAGCGTGAATATGTTTGCGTGTGGGATAGGCTCCCCGCCCGAGGTTGTCACTGCAGCGAAAGCACGTGGTAAAACAACCCTGGCTTTGATCGGTAGTCCACATCATGTACCGCGAGCAATTGCAGCCGGTGTAGAGTTTTTGGTTGCTCAAGGTTACGACGCGGGTGCGCACACAGGTCCGGTCGGCACCTACTCATTGGTGCCACAAATTGTGGATGCAGCCGGAGACATACCCGTTTTGGTCGCAGGTGGTGTTGCGACAGGTCGCCACGTTGCCGCGGCGCTCGCAATGGGTGCACAAGGCGTTTGGATGGGAACCGCGTGGCTCTTATCCGAAGAACACCAAGATCATATGCACCCAGTCAACACACGCAAGCTTATAGATGCTGGGAGTGGTGATACGGTGATCACTCGGTCCGAGTCAGGCAAAACCTTCCGGCAGGTAAGGACGGGTTGGAGCCAGGCTTGGGAGGCGGAGGATGCGCCAGCGCCACTAAAAATGCCCTATCAAGATGTATTGGTGGGTGACCTTCTCGGTGCGATTGAGGAGCACGATATAGAACCGCTGATTCATTCTGGAGCCGGTCAAAGTGTTGGCTACTTCAATGCTGTGCGCCCGGTGGCAGAGATCATGGCCGAACTCGTCAATGAGGCATCAGAAGTGCTTAACAACCAAGCCTCTTTTCTGCGGAAATCTTTATGAGCCTACCGGACAAGTCCTTTGCGATGGTGATGACTGCCAAACGTGAATTGACGCCTATGGACCTCAAGCTACCAGATATCGATGACGACTCGGCACTTCTCAAGTTAGAGGCGTGTGGGATTTGTGGCAGCGACTACGAACAGTTCGAAGATGTGTTGCGAACCCCCCTGCCTGTGGTGCCAGGTCACGAGCCGCTCGGTGTGATTGCTAAAATTGGCGATAGAGCGGCACTGCGATGGGGTGTGGATGTCGGTGATCGTGTCGCTGTTGAAACGATGCTTTCCTGTAGGCACTGCGACCCTTGTTTGGGCGGCCGCTATCACCTGTGCGATCGCCGAAAAATATACTCCTATATACCAACCACCGAGTGGCCAGGTTTGTGGGGTGGCTACGCGCAGTACATGTACTTGCACCCAAACTCGGTGGTACATCGAGTCGATGCGAGGTTAGCGCCGGAACTTGCTGTGATGTTCAATCCGTTGGGGGCGGGCTTCCGTTGGGCGGTAGAAATGCCCAATACACAGCCAGGGGATACGGTTGTTATTCTTGGGCCAGGTCAACGTGGATTAGCCAGTGTTGTCGCTTGTCGAGCGGTAGGTGCAGGAAAAATCGTTGTCACTGGTATCGAAGCCGACGCAGAAAAGTTACGGATTGCTAAATTGTTTGGCGCCGATCATACGATCGATGTCGACAACGAAGACCCGGTACGGCGCGTCAAGGAACTGACCAACGGCGTTGGTGCGGATGTTGTAGTGGACGTCAGTGCTTATGCAACAAAACCGGTCAGTGATGCGATTCGGATGGTCAGAGCTGGCGGCAAGGTCATCCTCGCGGGTATGAAGGGGTTCAAGAAGGTGGAGAATTTCGTTTCCGATTATGTCGTGACCAAAGAGATCCAGGTGCAGGGTGCGATTGGTGTGACATCGACAGGGTACAAAGCCGCAATTAAATATATAGAGTCGGGGCAGGTTGATCTCTTAGCAATGCACACACATAACTTTGCGCTCGCCGATGCAGAGCTCGCGATCAAGACCCTAGCGCGTGAAGTACCTAATGATGAATCTATCCATTCCTGCCTCGTCCCTGAACACTAAGCCAACCAAGAGATTTTTATGTCTGATATAGCGTTCAATGCAAAAGTAGCGGAACGATTTAAAGGTCCCGCCACCGGACAAGGGGGTATTGTTGAGTTCTTAGGGTTTGAAATCACGGATGCGGGGCCTGGTTGGATGGCGGCAACGATGGCAGTACGAGAGGAACTCATCACTGGATTTGGCAATATGCACGGTGGAGTTTTGTCCGCATTTTGTGATCATATGCTGGGCTGTGTGTGTTATCCGGCTATGCAAAAAGGGCAGTGGGCCGCAACGACAGAATTTAAGATCAACCTCACCGCGCCGGTCGCAAAAGGCGTGGTGAGCGCGCGTGCTGAGATTATGAATATGACGCGGACGATGGCGATTGTGCGAATCGATATTGAGAACGAAGGTCGAACCTGCGCGATGGCGCAAGGGACGTGTACGATCAGGGACCCGAGATAGTACAGTGGCGCGATGCCTGCCTATTTGCTTAATAACGGTGATGCTCGCGGGTTGCTCTGGGATTGAATTGGTCGCGGATAATCCACAAGGCGTGGATCTGACTGGATCGTGGACACTCGATTTTGCGGATTCCGACGACATCCCTGACTATCAACAGGGCTTGGTTGGGCACAAGCGTGTTCGTCACAACAATGATCAAGTGATTAAGCGGCGCAATGATGTGCTCGGTGCTTTGGGGAGTGGCTTTGCGTTTGTCGTGCATGATTTTCAAATATTGCGCGCAGCGCAAGTCACCATTGAGCAAAACCACGATTCAATGGGTATCGGGCATGAACCCGGCGTTTACCGCGATGTCAGTTGGGGAGAAAGGCAGAGGGGGCTGTGGGAAGTCTATGCGGGTTGGGAGGAAAACGATCTCGTCATTATTTCCAAGGCGCCTGACATGTCGGTATTTGAGCGGTACATCGTGTTCGGGGACCGCTTGACGGTTGAGCTCACGATTGAGGCTGATAAGGAAGAACGAACCGTTCGGCGCGTTTTCAATCGAGGATAGCTGTCGGACTATAGCGTGGGGCGTAGTCGGATCTAATAGACTGGCAAGGGTTAGCCGAAAGTTTTGGCTATAGGTTCTGGCCGAAGGTTCTGGCCAAAGGTTCTGGCCAAAGGTTCTGGATAGGAGTGCAGCGTGTGTCCGGCTTCGTTATTGGTTTAAAGCAAATCACTCTATGGTCGATCGTGCTGGTGCTGATCGGGTGCATGAGTTATCCCACGTTTCCCTCGGCCAGCGCAAACATTCCCGCTCTGATTCATGGAGAACTTGCCTTCGGTAAAGAGATAGAAGCGGCTGCCGCGTCTGATTTGCTCGAGGTGTCTGATGAGATGCGCGTGTTCATCGCAACAGAAAACATCCTAGATTCAGACATTTCCTACACGAGATTTCGAACACTTATGGCTGCGCTTGTCAACCGAGGCTATTTTGCCAACCGTTACCGAGCTGATGGAACTTATTCGGCCGCGCAAACCTTCGGTTCCGCTGAAGGCAATTGCCTGGGTTATACGAACATGTTCATTGCCCTCGCAAGGGCTGTTGGATTGAACGCGAGCTATCAGCTGGTTGAAAACTACCCGGCGTGGAATGTGACTCAAGGCCAGTTGGTTCGGAACAATCACATCAATGTCGTTATCGATGAGATAGGGTTAGCTCGACGCTCCGCTGGCGAGCTCATCGTTGATTTTAACCGAGTGCAACTGGAGGCCGATTTTGCAGAGCCGACGCTGGTCAGCGACGCCTTTGCCGAAGCCCTTTACCACCTCAATCTAGCGGTGGATCAGTTAAATGCGGGAGATTTTGAAGGATCATTTGCCGAGCTAAAGAGAGCTGCCCTGTCGGATCCGGAGAACAAATTTGTTTGGAACAATCTGGGCGTGTTTTATTCACGACTGGGTAAACCGAAAATTGCCCAACAAGCTTACGAAGTTGCGTTGTCGCTCGACAATCGGAACAAGAGCGCGCTCGCGGGCATGGTCGTTGCTCTCACGACGCAAGGAAGGCTTGAGAGGGCTGCGGAATTTGAACGGCGTGTGTATTGGTATCAGCGTCGCAATCCTTACTATCACTACGCTAGAGCAAACCTCGCCTTTGCTAAACAGGATTTTGATGCGGCGCTGTTAGCGATAGAACAAGCAATCGATTTGCCGGGCCATGATGCTCGTTTTTTCGCTTTCCGCGCAGCGACCGCCGGAGAGCTTGGAGATGATCGTTTGATGCGGCGCTCGCAAGCCCTGGCAACCAAAACTCGCAACGCCACGTTAAGCAGTCCTAAACGAGTGACAATCAGCTATTACGCGAAAGCCGAGGTTAACGGTCGTTAAAGACTCACTTTTGCAGCCAGCGAATTGCGCGTTGTGGTAATGGGATATCGATTCCGGCTTGCTTGAAAGCGTTAAAAAATTGCCAGGTTTAGGCTGTGTTTAGTTGGATAGTAACGACCCGACGGCGCGCAATAACGATGTTCAATGTCGACGCTCGAATCACCAAACGCAGAGATTCCGACCTCAGGTTAGGAGGACGTCGGAAACGTCAGGCTGGGCAATTAGTAATTCTTTGACGGTGCTGATTGCACGTTCAATATCAGCATCATAGGTCACGCCGATCGCCCCCGCCCCGCAGTTGGAAACGGGTCCTCGCAGGGTCAGGCTGAGCCCCTCTGTGAGACCGCCAATGGCCGCTACCATCGGTGTGATATTGATGCCGAGTTGATAAACGTGAGTGACGAGCGACAGTTGATCGCCAACGCGCTCGTCAAGTTCTGCCATGATCTAGTCCTTAACACGCCATATTGAAATGGACAGCAGACTCAATCTGTTTGATCTCAGTCAAGGAGATGCTCGAATTGTTTGTCAGTCAGGGTTTCAAGAAAAGCGATCAGCGAGTTGATGCGGTACTCGTCCAGAGGCTGACCCTGGCGAAGTAAATCCAGACTGATATTTTCGGTGACTTCTGGGTCATCCCAAGGCAGCCCTGTTTCAGGATTGTTGGGCGCCTGCATCACGTATTTATTATAGAAGTGCATGATTGTTTCTAATTCTTGAAATACGCCGTTGTGCATATAAGGGGCGGTGATCGCTATATTACGCAACGTTGGCACGCGAAACTTACCCTCCTGTTGCTTGTCCTGGACTGCGGGGTTTTCTGCCAGTCCGAGATCAGGCTGAATGAGATTGACGCTCAGATTCTGCGGTATACCGATGTTGTGGTAACTGAAATCGGTGAAAGTTTCTCGGCTGGGGTGATCAAGCTTGTGACAACTGTGGCAGTTGATCAGGGTAGAGAAGAACAAGAGTCTGCCATGTTCTTCCAATTTGGTGAGTACAATTTCGCCACGTAGAAAGCGATCGTATTTGGCATCATACGGCGAGAACGCGACGCTACGTTGGAATGACGCGAGGCTTTCCGCAACGGCGGTCAGCACGCTATCGGGTTGCGCCAGCGCCTCGCGACTAAATAATCGCGTGATCGCCTCAGCATATAGGGGAACCTCTTTGATTCGATCGACTAACACCTCTGCTGATGGCAGGGCCATTTCTAGCGGGCTGAAGAGGGGTCCATCTGCTTGTGCGGATAGATCGTGTGCTCTGCCGTCATAGAACAAGCCGCCTGTGTGGAGGCCTGCATCGTTGACATGAAAAGCGGGTATTTCTCCCACATAGCTGAGTGTCGGGGTGTGGCGTCGCCCAACCGTTGTGCCATCCGCACCGATGGAGACGGCACGGTCAAATCGATTGGGTCTCGCATCGGTGAAAGCTGCCGCGGGCATGTGGCAGGTCGCACAAGCTTGTGTCCGGTCGCCGGATAAGCTCGTTTCGAAAAACAGCGCTTCGCCTAATTTGGCTTTCGTCTCGAAGGCCGCAGACAGGGCGGGAAGGGTTAAGCTGATGGTCGAGACAAGGAGGAGTGTACGTATCCTCATCTGCCAAAACGGTAGCGCAGTTTCAGCACTAAGAAGTCGAGAATTGGGTCGTCTATGGCGTCGTTAAACAATGCGCTAAAACCGTCTTCGTCATCCATTAGGGCGAGATTGCTGCCACGTGTGTACACCACGAAGAGGTCAGACAACGGGCCGATTTCCCACCGATAACGCAATTGCGCGGTCAGTCGGGAAAGCGAAAAGTCTTCTTCTGGGTCACTTGGCCCGAGCGCGCGAGTGACTAAATCTCCGTCAGTGAGTGGGATGGACCAGTAGTCTTGTGCATCGGCCTGGATACCAGCCCACTGCATGGTGAGCCGCAGCTGGTGCTTGGCGGAGACGAAATAATCCAAAGACAGGCGGGGTTTGAGGTCATTGGCAGCGTAGGTGGTGACATTGCGTCCGGTTCGGTAGACGAGCCAACCGTCGCGCTTTTTGTAGGTGACATCGAATTCAAACGTTAAGTTGTCGGTGGGTGTATAGGTAAACCCGAGGTCAGTCGCATAAGTCCAGGTGCCATCGAGTTCTTCTTGCTCCGCGCCCATGGTGCCACTAAACGACAGACGCTTGGATGAATCGGTCCCGTAGCCGATTTGAGTAAACCAGCGGGCATCTGTTTTGTACCAGCCATTGCCTCGACTGTTAACGTCGTCCCAGCGTTCTGGGTAGTAATCCACTTCAAAGCGAACTTGTGAGTTGTTTTGTAGCAGGTAGGTATGGTTAGAAAAAATCCCGGAGCGATTGAGAAACCCGTCTGTATTGGTTTGTGCGTTGATAAAAAGAGCGTTGCGCGTATAGCGAAAGCGATCGCCCGTTTGGCCACCACCCTGGAGGGTGATGCCATATTGTCCGTTGAAGATATCGTTTTGCCGGATAAAGCCCAAGTCACTGACGTTGAATTGATCGTCAATGTAATCGAAGCCAAAGAAGTGGGTCAGCCCTCGTCTTTGCGTATACACAAGGTCGGCAAGCATGCCGTAGCCTTGCAATCCCCGTGCATCAGAACTCATCACTTGCGTGTCGAATTTGATGGTGCCTTTTTCTGACAAATAGTGCGCATCGATTGAGTGCGCGGTTGAATCGTCATCAGGCAAAGTAACAAGCGTTCCCATGTAGCCAATGCTCTTGCGCGATTTGCCAGTCGCCTCGTACAAAGCGCGCACGACGCCAAAGTCTCGACCGTCCTCCGTGACTTTGATCGTTTGACCGGTTTCGGTTATGCGACCCGGTAACTCGACATCGTCTTCGAATGCGCCAAGAAAACCGTAGCGGACGTTGCCCAGTGAGCCTGTGGATTTGACTGCGCCGAGTAGATCGGTTGGCTTGCCGCGTTCGACCGGATCAACTTCAACCCCATCGGGTAGGTCGAGTTGTCGCGGCGGTCCGCCAATGCGACGGGTATTAAGAAGCGTTGTTGGTTCTGGGGTGAATGTCGAGGGCGTTGCTCGTGCACCACTGCCTTGGCGACTAGATCGATAGCGTCTGAGGTCCGACCGCGGTGTCGTGATGAAGACTTCGGTACCCTCCAAGAAAAAAAGACGTTTTTCGGGAAAGAAAGTCTCGAACGCTGTGAGATTGACCACGACTTCATCGGATTCAACGGCACCAAAGTCTGGGTTGAGGGTTGCGGTTAACTGCGCGTTCGGCGTGGGTCGCCACGCGAGATCAGCACCGACTCGGTATTCATCATCTTTGGCGATCGCGTCATGGGTTGCTGATACATAGGGAAATACAGCGAGTTGGGACTGGGCTTGGAGATTGGGTAAGGCGGCCGGTTGCAACGCCGACATGAACCTGGGGGAGGTAAATGGTAGCGCGGGCCAGCCGTACAGTTCATCGCGATGGGCGACCTTACGCTCGATCCAGATACCGATTTCTCGGTCGGTGGTGCCTTGTGGTAGTGCCATCATGGACCAGGGTAAGAACATCTCCACGCTCCAACCGCTTTCAGTTCTCTGACTTTCACCCTGCCACGGTCCATCCCATTGCTCGCTAAATGTGCGTTCGGGAAGCACGCGACCGTCCATCAGTGAACCACCAAGATTCACCTTGAACCAATAGCCATACAAACCTTCGCCAGAGGTATCAACCGTGATCCCGTAAGCGTCACGGTTGATGAACTGATCACGCGAAGAAAGGCGAGCAACGAGTGTCTCCGCCGGTTGCGTCATTACGGCGGAGACGTAGAGGCCGCGATTCGTGAAGAACAACCGTGTATGGGTTGCATACTCTGGAGTCGCCATCGAATCGGGATCAATCACACGCATGTTGTCGTGTACCGGCAGAGTGGCCCAGACCGGTTCATCGATGTG
>JAQWQN010000171.1 GCA_029244465.1 Pseudomonadales bacterium | reverse complement strand
CACATCGTCATACTCGAGTAGATTCTTTCGAATATCAAAGTTATGCCCTTCGACCTTGCGTTGCGCATTTTCAATACTTCGATTAACTATTCGAGCCTCTATAGCCTCACCTTCCTCCATTCCCAACGACTTCATCATATTGCGGACACGATCAGTCGCAAAAATCCGCATTAGGTTGTCTTCCATTGAAAGATAGAAGCGACTAGACCCCGGATCACCCTGGCGGCCAGAACGACCGCGTAGTTGGTTGTCGATACGTCGGGACTCGTGCCGCTCTGTACCAACGATATGCAATCCCCCCGCTTCGATTACTGCATCGTGACGCTTGCGCCATTCAGCGCGCCGCCCAGCCTTGTCTGCCTCACTTAACGTATCTATACGCTCTATCTCTGCCTCGACATTCCCACCGAGCACAATATCTGTACCCCTACCGGCCATGTTCGTCGCAATCGTAACAACGCCAGGCCGGCCGGCCTCAGCGATTATGTCCGCTTCTCGTTCATGCTGTTTCGCATTCAAGACGCTGTGTTGGATCCCACGATGGTTGAGTTCGGTAGACAGAATTTCGGAAGACTCGATCGAAGCCGTTCCTACCAGAACCGGCTGACCCTTTTCTATCCGCGCCGTAATGTCTTCGACGATGGAATCGTATTTCTCCCCGAGCGTCAGATAGATGAGATCGTTCTGATCATCTCGAATCATCGGCTGGTGCGTTGGTATCACGACAACATCGAGTCCATATATTTGACGTAACTCGAATGCCTCGGTATCCGCGGTGCCGGTCATCCCGGACAGCTTGTTGTAGATGCGGAAATAATTTTGGAAAGTCGTCGATGCTAACGTCTGGCTTTCATTTTGAATTTGCACCCGTTCCTTCGCCTCGATCGCCTGATGGATACCCTCGGACCAACGACGCCCAGGCATGGCTCGACCCGTATGTTCATCTACGATCACGATCTCGCCATTCGCGACCATGTAGTCCACATCTTTCTTAAACAGGGAGTGGGCTTTCAGTGCGGCGTGCACATGATGCAACATATTGAGGTTGCTGGAGGAATAAAGGCTGTCACCATCTTCCAGCAGTCCCAGCTTAATTAGCTCCTCCTCAATTTTTTGATGACCGAGTTCAGTGAGTTCTACTTGTCGATTTTTCTCATCGACCATGAAGTCACCCGTCGGGTCAGGGTCTTCTTCCCCAAACTGACGGATTTTATCTTCGAACTCTTGCTGCTCAAGCTTCGGGGCGAGCTTATTCATCGTTTGATAAAGCTCAGTCGACTCCTCTGCAGTCCCGGAAATAATGAGCGGCGTCCGGGCTTCGTCGATCAATATCGAATCGACCTCATCGACAATCGCATAATTCAGCTCTTTTTGAAATCGGTCAGCAGGGGTAAACGCCATGTTGTCGCGCAGATAATCAAAGCCAAACTCGTTGTTCGTGCCGTACGTTATGTCTGCCTGATAAGCGAGCCGTTTCTCATCAGGAGCCTGGTTGGATTGCACAACACCAACCGTCATCCCCAACGCCTCGTATATTGGACCCATCCAGGTTGCATCTCGGAGTGCTAAATAGTCGTTTACCGTTACAACATGCACACCCTTGCCGGAGAGCGCATTTAAATAGGCGGGTAATGTCGCAACCAGCGTTTTACCTTCTCCTGTCCGCATTTCTGCAACACGACCTTCATGGAGTGCAACGCCACCAACTATTTGCACGTCGAAATGACGCATATCTTTGACACGTTGTGCCGCTTCTCGCACTGCAGCGAAAGCGAGTGGCAGCAACTCATCCAACAGCTCTCCATCAGAAAGACGTTGTCTTAGCTTGCCTGTGTGCGCCACCAGATCAGTGGTGGCGTCGAACTCACCTTCAACCGCATTAACGCGATCGACGATTTTGTCCATGCGACGAAGTTCGCGTCCATTTTTTGTACCAAAGAGGCGAGTGAACATGTTGGCCATAAGCAGATAATGACGCCTTACAGAATCGGCGGCATTGTACAGGGATTAGGTTATTTAGGCCTGTTTACGAGGCAAAAAATCAAGATCGTCTCGCAACAAATTGGGCTGGATCCAGTGTTCGTCCATGTTTAAGCACCTCAAAGTGAACATGTGGTCCCGTAGAACGGCCAGAACTGCCCATCTTGCCAATCGCATCGCCTTTCTTAACCACGTCGCCAGTCGCGACTAACAATGCTTTGTGGTGGCCATAACGCGTCACAAACCCATTGGCGTGACTGATTTCAATCATGCGTCCATATCCAGATCGTTCACCCGAATACGTCACTACGCCACTCGCGACCGCAATAACGTCAGAGCCCTCGTGTCCGGCAAAGTCGACGCCAGAATGCCAAGCTTCCTTACCGGTTATCGGGTCGACACGCTTTCCGTAGTGAGAAGAAAGCCAACCCCAATTAACTGGGCGGCCTGACACGTCCGAACTTTGCGCGATTTCTTCGCTAACCAAAACCGAATCTAAGATATTTAACTCCGTTTCCCGCTTACGCAATTGCACGCTGAGCTCAGCCAATTCCTTTTGCAGTTCATTCCACCCCAGCATGGATTGACTACCGGTGACGGGCCCGCCTTGCGCCGGTACCGCTGCGAAATCGAATTCTGGCGTATCTAACTCGCTTACCATGTGCGCACCGATGGCTTCCATTCGTAAGAGGCGCGCCTGCATTTCAGCCAGTTGACGACCTACAGCCGTACTTTGCGCCGCACTCTTACGCTCGAGTTGGGCAACTACTTGATCTTGTTTCGACAATTTGGCCCGCCATTCGACCACGACTTCAGCATTTACGGCGTCTGTCTGAAAATTAGTCGCGACGAATGCGATGAGACCCCACACTACAACCAACGCGGCACCGGAAAGTACCGCTAACCTTCGTCGACCGAGCTGCAGCGAACGATTAGAACCGCCGTCTCGTAATAGAATTATTTGCATAGATTAATTGCCATCGCGATGTCTTGCTCACGCAAATCGGCCGTCTGTTCAGCACGGCTCCGGAACTGCCGTCTTTTTTGTACGAGCCGCGTGGCATACGTACGATCTTTTAACCGTACCGCCCGCCGTGTTAGTCGTTGTGACGCTGTTGTTTTCGTTTTAGCGCTTGCAACGGCTGTATCTCGTTCTAGAGCTGTGTTGCTGGTAGCTCTAGCTTTATTTTTTATTATTTTTGCTCGATTTTGAGCAAATTTATTTGTCGTTGTGTTGTGCTGTAACTGGCCTATCCGTACGATGATAACGCGCCCAAGTTGAGCGGCTAGCCTCCTACAGAATTTGCAAGAAAGTGTCCTTATATGCCCACTCGTAAGATAGAGGATCTGCTCACCGAACACCACCGTCGATTTACTCCTTTGCAACGCTTGCTGTCTCGCACGGCCAACCAAAAACAATGGACGGCGGAATTACGGGCTTTGCTACCTACACCGTTTTGCAAAGAGGTAGAGGTCTCAGACATTAAAGGTCCAACGGCCTATATCGTCTGCCAGAGTGCCGCTGCCGCTACCCGGCTACGATTTCTGCTGCCAGAATTCCAACCCCAACTGAAGGCCCTACAGAGCTTTAGTCAGGTCGAAGACTTCCGACTCAGGGTCTCGCAGTCTTAACCAATTATCGTTTTACTGCGAACACGATTCTGAGAACCGCCGCCCAAAGGTGCTGAGATTCAAACGTGGTGAGACAAAGAGATCGAAAATGGAAGGCTAGATTACGGCGAAACTTAGACTCGAGTTCAAGCGCTGGCGAGTACTGGATCGGCGTAGCCGGAATAACCACTACTGACATCATCCGCAATCACGACCTCAAACGCCGACTCATCTGCAAGTAATTGGCGTAAAAGTGCATTATTCGGGCCATGGCCCGATTTGTATCCCGTGAATTTACCCAGAATGCCGTGCCCGAGTAGATATAAATCACCGATCGCATCCAAAATCTTATGCTTCACAAACTCATCCTCCAAACGAAGACCTTCTTCGTTTAAGATCTTGAATTCGTCCACAACCACTGCGTTATCTAAACTGCCGCCTTTTGCCAAGTTCATCTCTCGCAGCTTTTCATAGTCGGCAAGAAAACCAAAGGTCCGGGCCCGGCTCACTTCCTTCACAAAGGCTGTGGTTGAAAAGTCAAGACTCACTGTGTGCTCGTGCCGTTTGAATACGGGATGGTCATACTTCAGCGTGTAGTTCAGCTGGAACCCGTCGTACGGCGCCAGCTCGGCAAAAACATCACCCTGCTGGTAGCGAACGGTTTTCAGTATGCGAATAAATTTCTTACGCGCTTGCTGTTCCACTATTCCTGCAGACTGCAGCAAAAACACAAAGGGGGCGGCGCTACCATCCATAATCGGGAGCTCCGGTGCACTCACTTCAACAATCGCGTTGTCTACCCCAAGCCCAGCAAACGCGGACATCAAGTGTTCTATCGTAGACAGCTCGTGTTGACCATCGGTCAACGTGGTCGCCATTGTCGTTGAGCCAACATTCAGTGCCCGCGCCGGTAGAGAAATGCCGTCATCGATGTCTGTGCGGACAAATACGATGCCTGTATCGATCGGTGCCGGTCTCAGTGTCATATAGACCTTTTCGCCCGTGTGCAAGCCGACCCCGGTTGCACGAATGGTGTTATTCAATGTGCGTTGCGCGATTGAAGACGATTGTGGTTCGGTCATTGACATAGGCGGGGGATATTACCAACCGACCGAAAACTGAACCATGCACAAGAACACACTTTTTGTTTCAATTTGTATCAAATAACCCCATAAAATCAATAAGATGGAACATCTATCAAGCGTTCCGGTTTAGGACTGCGGAAATCAACTCGCAGCACGTACCAGAAAATGGCGCGAAACGACGTGCTGGTAGCACTATCGGTTACTCAGTCATCGGGGCGCTAATCCGCCAGAAGAAAAGGAGACGCAGCCAAAAAGGG
>JAQWQN010000162.1 GCA_029244465.1 Pseudomonadales bacterium | reverse complement strand
ACAGATTAACGAAAGCGCTTAATGCCTTTGGATTCATTCGTCGAGCCGAGGCAAAACACCTTATGATCCATAAACTCAGTGATCCGAGGAAAGAGCTTTTGAAACCAGATAGCTGGTCTCTGAGTTATGGAGATGGTGCCCTTTTTAACCCATCTAGGGGGTAGATGCTTGAATCAGATAGTTATTGCTGACCGCCTGACTTATTGGCGGCTTGCGGGAATTTTGGCCAATTGAATTCTGACAGCCTCTTGAGGGCTGATCTAGATCGACGGAACCTCTCTCCCTGTAAAGAATCCCGAAACTCGGTTAATGTCCCCGATATGGTAATGAGGGAAAAGAGCTTGAGTCTGGCTCCAGATGACTGATTATCGAGCGTTTAATTATTGGTCCGATTCAAATTAAGGAGGTCGGCGGCTATGACTGAGGCAACACGCGGCGCAAAGATGATGTACCTCATCAAGCGCAAACCGGATACTTCCAGGGAAGAGTTAATCGCTCACTGGTTTGCGAACCACATGCCTATTGTGATTGATGGACAATTAAAGCAGAAGATTAAGGGCGGTCAGCATGCCTGGCGTTACATCACGACGCTATACGATGCAGACAAGGCCGGAAAACACACATGGGATGGCGTCGCACAGCTATGGTGGGATAGAGCGTTACCCGTGCCGGACGTACCTTTTGGCACGGAACCCACTGACACCTTTCAGCAAAAAGCAGAAACGTACGTGCCTTGGGCCACTACCGAATATGTCATCATGGATGGAACAGAACAGCTTTCTACTGCGCCGCTCACCCTGAATGCGCCCTATCCAATGACACGTTCAGGCTTCTATAAAGTTACCTTTCTTGTCGGGACTAAGGCCGGGGCAGATCACCCCGCGCTGTACGAACACTGGCTGGCGAAGCATGTGCCAAACGTCCGCGCGGTGATGGAATCGGTAGGCGGCTATCGTTACGTTGTAAGCCAATCAACCAACCCCGAAAACGAACCCTATGCCGGTATGGCCGAACTCTATTTTTCAAACGAGGATGGTTGGCGAGCCTACTTGAACGAAATCACTGCAGATGGCATGGAACAATGGGTGAGCGATGAGAATACAATCGTCCTGAAAGCGCACACAGAGATGGTTGGAATCCCCTGATTCGCCCAGACTATAGGCGGATTTTTCTATTGCTTGAGGTACGACATGCAAGAGGTGCTTTCAGTCTGCTGTCGTCGCAAAAACGGCTGAAAACGAACATTGCTGGTATTAACGTGCCGCCGCAGACCAGGATGCCGTTACTAATGTTTCGATGAATATAGAGCCGCTGCTACGGCTTTGCCAAACATCCCCAATGTTCCGAGCTCACTGAGGCGTCGATGCTTAAGGACGTGTTAACCACGCCCTCGCTCAGTGGGTTTGGCTACGAATTAGAGCAAGATTGAGTTGATCGGTGCTTTGCAGCGTTCGTGCCGTCATAGAAAATTACGCCCACGCGCGTAAGCCGATCGATCGGTTTGTCTAGTTTAAGGCGCTCGCGCTTGTGAACGGCTTTAGGTCTGTGCGCTCAGGCTACCGGCGCCATGTTGTACCAAATCCTGACGCGAACTTAGGATAGGAATCTTAATAGTGTCGTTCGCGCGGCCGACTGAGGGCCAAAGTAGGCCACATACGTTTGCGAAAATTCACGGCCTAGCAAAGTGCGAGCGCGCCAGTTAGTTTGTTGATGGCTGAATTTTAGGCATTTCGTCGTCCATTACTGTGTCCTTAACGTCGTGAGAGCCGGCAAATACGGCGAGAATTTTGGCTACTCCCTGACCGGTATTGGTGCCATTGTGAGAAGAGCGGAAAGCCTCAACAAAAGCATCATCCTGACGATAGGTTCGGGTGCCGTCAGGACCATAGTCAACCGTGATTTCACCTTCAAGAATCCATGCAAACAGCGGTGCGTCATGTTCGTGCCAACCAGTGCTGTGACCGGGTAACATGGTTACGACTGCAGCGCTGATCGCGGGGTTACCTCCTGGATATTCAAAGGCCTGGCCGATAACCGTTTTTGATGTTGCAAGCAACGTCTTGACGGGTGGGTAGCTTTCTTCCGCATGTACCACTCCGCCAGCAAGAAATGTTAGCAGCAGCCAACCGGCGAAAACGTTCGTGTTTGTTTGCAGCATGTTGCTCTCCTAAATCGTAACTTAACGCGTCTTCGCGGCTGGGTTTAGCAGGGATCTTCGGGCGGACAGGCTGAAATATCAATCTAAAAAATACACGTGAGCCGCTCCGACCAAGTCATTGGCGTGGATGCTAAATCCCGATAGACGGAAGATTGGGCCGAGCCTGGTGTTGCTGATTGACAGGAATTTTTGGATCGACGGCCATTGATTGTCACAAAGCAGAGCCTCACAAAGCAGAGCCGACGAGCCAAGTCAGGCCGAGCAATAACCATGGCGCTTCGCGCCTGTTGGTGGCTCCTGCGGGGTAGCGCGGAGCCTTGTCTATCGCAGAGAATCGCAGCACGCTGCCGTCTGACTTGTTTTGATCCCCAGCTCGCCGCTCGACCGGCTTGCGATAATTTAGATCTTTAGTAATCAGCATCGCTGCGACGGCCAGGCTTGCCCGGCGGGCGGGCGCTCCTCCCATTTGGCCGAGTGCACACCAATCACCAGCGGTTGACAGGCGGGTCTATACCTCAGCTTGGGATGCAGCGCGCTCTACCCGCTCAAAACGAGTTCTGGACAAACTAGCGCAGCCCAAGGCTTGATTTAAGACCGACCCCGCCGCAAGCTGATAACACGACGCAAGGCACACTACGTAATTGTGAAAGGAGAAGCCTGTGGACGCTAAGCTCGAACATGTTGAAGGCAATATTGCACCCGCCAGGTTGGCCGCTATCCTGCAGCAGAATGGTGCCGCTATCGTAGACAACGCACTGACCCAGGATCAGCTGCAGAGGCTGAACGGCGACCTGGAGGATCGGGTCAACAAACTGGGTCCAGGGCTTCGTCATCCATCACACCCGGATATGATCGAGTTTTATGGCGACTCAACGGTACGTTTTGATGGCTTGCCCACTCATTCGAAAACCTTTCAAGAGATCATGGAATTGCCATTGATGAACGGCGTCGCCGATGAACTGTTACTGGCCAACTGTGAGCACTACCTGCTTAACACCGGCCAGTTGATCCAGATTGGCCCAGGGGAAACAGAACAGAGGTTGCACCGTGATGAAGACGCTTGGAGTTACTACACGCCACCCAGGCCGCTGCTGCAGGTGGAAGCTATGTACGCGCTGACCGACTTCACGATCAACAATGGTGCAACCCGGGTAGTGCCGGGATCCCACCTCTGGCCTGCCGAGCGCGAACCCCAAGACCACGAAGTGGTGCAGGCCGAGATGAAGGCGGGTTCCGCTCTATATTATCTCGGTACCGCCCTGCACGGTGGTGGTGCCAATCGAACCCGTGATGAGATTCGCCGTGGCATGTTCTTTGGCTTCGTGGTGGGCTGGCTTCGTACTGAGGAAAACATGTTTCTGACGGTACCTATGGAGAAGGCACGTAACATGTCGGCCCGGGTTCAGGAACTGCTGGGCTACAAGGCTCACCGCGGTATCGGGGTGGTCGACGTCGGTGATCCTATGGTGTTGTTACGCGACCAGTAAAAGGGCTTGCGAATCAACGAGCATCTCCACGGTACGTAATTACTGGCAATGTATTGCTCAATGGTTAGCGATTGTCGCCAAAGCGGGCTTGAATTTCCTGTTTTTCTTGGCCAAAGATAGCTTGGCCTGAGCAACTTAGTATTTGCCGTTTTCGTGCAACATCAGGAATTCCGGAACGTCAATCAGGCCTTTTGCTGCGTCAAGATGTTGAGCCTGGTGAACAATAGTGTCAGGTGCAGCGATTAATCGGTTGGTTTCTCAAGGTGCAGTTGCACGATGTACGATGAGCGGGCTCGCAAAGGGATTTAGGATTGTTTCTTCGTTTGGCGTAGCTGAACAGAGATCGGTTTGTCTGCGAAACGCGAACGTTGTACGAGCCGGGAAAGATAAGGATATTATCCAGAGTATCGCGACCATTAAGGAATACGAATGCATGAAGTCATATGCCCACATTGCAAAAAAGCGTTCAAGATTGACGAAGCTGGCTATGCTGACATTTTGAAACAGGTTCGCGACAGTGATTTTGATCAACAGCTGCATGAGCGACTTGAACTGGCCGAGAAGGAAAAGAAGAACGCTGTTGCGCTGGCCAAGCATGAGGTTGGGAGCGAAATGCTGAAGACTGGGGTGGCGAAGGATGCTGAGATTCAAGAACTGAAAGCGAAGTTGAAAACCGGGGAGGTCACGCAAAAACTTGCCATCACTGAAGCGTTAAGCGCCCTTGAAAAAGAGCGCGATGGGCTGTCAAAGGATCTGCTGAGTGCGCATCAACATAGCGAATCCCTGTTGAAACTGGCTGATGAAAAACTTTCCAGGGATGTACAAGAGACTACCGCAAAGAAAGATTCTGAGATTCAAGAGCTGAAGGCGAAACTCAAAGCCAACGACGTCGCGCAGAAGTTAGCAGTCATCGAGGCGGTGTCTGCTGTAGAGAAGGAGCGTGATGGATTGAAGAACAGCCTCACACAAGCAGAGCTGGAGAAACAACTCGCTGAGAATTCACTCAAGGACAAATACGAGACACAGATTAAGGATCGCGATGATGCGATAGAGCGCCTCAGGGATATGAAGGCCCGACTGTCGACAAAGATGGTCGGTGAAACCCTTGAGCAGCACTGCGAGACGGAGTTTAACCGTATTCGGTCGACAGCCTTTCCTCGCGCCTACTTCGAGAAGGACAACGATGTAACTACTGGGAGCAAGGGCGATTATGTTTTTCGCGACGCGAATGAAGCGGGGACTGAAATAGTCTCGATCATGTTTGAGATGAAAAATGAAAGCGATACCACAGTTACTAAGAAAAAGAATGAGGATTTTCTCAAAGAGCTCGATAAGGATCGTACAGAGAAAGGTTGCGAGTACGCAGTGTTGGTCACATTGCTCGAACCGGACAGTGAACTATACAATTCTGGAATAGTCGACGTTTTCCATCGGTACGAGAAGATGTACATCGTGCGCCCTCAGTTTTTCATCCCGATCATTACACTTCTGCGGAATGCAGCAATGAAATCGCTTGAATACAAAAGTGAACTTGCTCTTGTTAGAGCGCAAAACGTTGATATAACAAACTTTGAAAGCGATCTCGACAGTTTTAAAACTGCATTTGCCAAGAACTTTGATCTTGCATCAAGGAAGTTTCAAACTGCAATTGATCAAATTGATAAATCGATAGAGCATCTTCAGAAAACTAAGGACGCGTTGCTTGGCACGGATCGAAACTTGCGCTTAGCTAATAACAAGGCACAGGACGTTACGATAAAAAAGCTGACTCGGAAAAATCCAACGATGTCTGCCAGGTTTGAAGAACTGAATGATTGAGATTCTCAGAGGGGGCAGGTGGGCTGGTTTTTTGATCGAATAAGCAGAATCAATCGCTGTTGAAATCGTCGAAAGAAGAAGGGTTATTGTCTGCACTGGAAGTTTCGGTCAGGTTATAGATGTGCGTGTCTCTTCACCTTTTCTTAATAGCTTTCAGTCCGTCACCCTCTGCTCAGAAATTCTGGCAGGAATTGCCCCGTCTTTGCAGGACGACTTCATTGTTTCGTCGCGTGTGCCGGCTACAGGTCGAATTTTATACGTCTGGAGCCAGTGTGGCTGGCGCGCAAGCCTACGCGAGATATAGCGCCGCAGTGGGCTCATGCGTCGTGGGCTGTGGTGGTCGGGTTGTGTTAAGTATGACGGTTCGCTGGGGCATGATCGGTCCTGGCCAGCCAGCCTGAGATCTAGCTGGCATCATGTATTTCCGACCGTCGTGTCTATATGGACATGCGCTCTGATGTTGAGTGCCAGCTGGCATCGAGACACCGAACAGCGGCCTGAGCGAATCACACCGTATTGCATCTGGCCGGCGAATCCTTTACTCAACAGCCTTGCAGAGATTTGAGGGTTGCTCTAGTGACTTGACTGCCCCCGAGTCTCAGCCGGTCATGCTAATTCCGCCATGGGGTGACGAAGCCATTGAAAGATGTAAGGATTCATCGTGGGTGGAAGGTGATGACTTGTAACAGAGACTGTGGAGAGAAACGATGAGCGAGTATTCAACGGTTCTATATAAAATTGAAGGTAATGTAGCCCGTATCACGATGAACCGTCCGGATCACCTGAATGGCATCACCAACACTATGATGCGTGAGCTTCATGAAACGACGAGCCGGGCGGCAGAAGATCCGAACGTACGTATCGTGTTATTGACCGGAGCGGGGAGAGGGTTTTGTCCTGGCGCGGATCTCAAAGCCTATAGCTCAGGTGAACCTCAGGAACCCAACAGACAGGCGTATTTCCATATCACCTCGCTGCTGCACGAGATGCCAAAAGTGACCATTGCCGCGATCAATGGCGCCTGCGCTGGC
>JAQWQN010000160.1 GCA_029244465.1 Pseudomonadales bacterium | reverse complement strand
AAAGCGGGGGACACGACAAATTATGCTCAGCTTGTGAGCAACTAAACCCCATCGAACACGTCTTCGGCCTGCCGATAGATATCATTGATCACCTCGACGTGGGCATCATCAAAGAGCCGTCGAGGTCGCACAGGAAAACTTCACCGGTACAGGTGTGCAAAAACATTTGCATCGAGAAAAAACGCATAGCGGCAATCCTGAACCACAGGTTTAGTGCTGCCATCTTCCATCAGGATGGCAAAAACCCACTATGTTGTAGCAGAACCTGTCAAACGTTGTGAGCCCTGACGGCCCGTCCGTCGCCGCTATGCTCTGTACCGATAGTGTTCGTAAGCGTGCAAATCTGACTCGGTCTAGTGAGATGTCATATAGTACTTACGCAGCCGCTCCGTAATATGCCAAGTCATTTTTGAGCCTTTTGCGGCGAAAACAACTTCTCCTGGGCCGAACGTTTCTTCGACACCAGCCTCGTTGGTTATGGTCAGCGCCCCAGAAATGATGGTCATCATTTCGTTTACCGGGTAGGCAGGAATCTCCATCTTGCACGGCGGACATTCCCAAACACCGGTCGCGATGGAGCCATCTTCGGCGTCATAAAAACGCATGGTCGTCTCGTCTGTTTCATCGGTGGTAAAACAGTTTGCGGGAATCAGCTTTGAAGGTTTCTTCTCACCGCTTGATTCCGGCATGATTTTGAATGTGTTCGCAGCCATCGATTTCTCCAACTAAGTATTTTCTGCCGTACCTTTCATTTCCACGAGCACATCATAGTGCGCATAGTTTTCCGTGGTGGGGCTGTATTGATCATGAGTCAGACCATATGGGTCACCTTCGATAAACTGATCGATCCAATGCCCTTCTCGGATTAATACACACCCCTTTCGCATCGACCCGTCTACGCAACATCTGATTTTAACTCGTCCTCTTGCGTTGAAAACTTCGACCAGTTGCCCTTCTTCAATTTCCCGTTCATGCGCATCCGCAGGATGAACACGCACCACCGGCTCCGGCTCTCTTGTCTTAACCAAATCGAGATTGGCGAAGGTTGAGTGGATTCGGTAGCGACTGTGCGAGGAAAGAAGCACAAGTGGGAACTGCTTGAACAACGGGTTCAGAGGGGACGCTTCTATCGGTTCTCGATAAAATGGGAGTTCGCGGTCCAGCTCAATCAAGTCCTCTTTATAGATTTCTATCCGACCGGAATCTGTAGGAAACACCTTGTCTTCAAAACCCACATAAGGCGCTTGCGCCGGCCATGGATAGATCACCTTTTCCACTTTCAATCGCGCCATGTTTACCGCTTCAAGCACCGGCGAATCGGTGTCCAACATGTCGTCGATGTATTCTTCGGCTGACTTATGGAAATAGTCTCCGATACCGAACGCTTCCGCGAGCGCGCGAAAAATTTCAAAATCAGATTTCGCCTCACCTTCAGGATCAACCACCGGCTGCTGGAGTTGGATAAATTCATCAACAATGATGTCTGTGCGCTCGAAGATAGAAGCAGCGGGAAGCACGATGTCTGCCCATTTTGCAGTGTCGGTCATGAAATGATCGATCACGGCTATAAACTCAAGTTTCTGGATGTAATCGGTGAGTACTTTGTTGCGATTCGGCTTCACTTGGTTATACGGATTCCCAAGCGAAATACACTCCATCTTGATGGTATGCGGGGTCCCTTCCGTCACCGCCTGGTCTGCTTCCATCATACTCAGGAAATTGGGTGACTTACGCTCAGGCGCATAAAACCTGGCGCCTTTCACGGGTACACGTCGGCCACCGCTGACAAGACTGACACCCCCGCCTGGAATGCCGATGTGACCACACAGGCAGGCAAGCATGGATATCGATCTCGCCGTAAGATCGGCGTTGTACCAACGATCGACGCCATAGCCAATTCGAATGGCTGCCGGACTGGCGTGGGCGTATCGTCTCGCCAGCGTTACCAGGGTCGCCGCATCCACTCCGGTGATCTTTTCTGCGCTCGACGCATCGAATTCACTGACCATATCAGCAACCAGATTGAACACCGTAGTGACCCTAGCCTGGCTACCGTCTTGCAGCTGGTAGGGACCACAAAAGGCAAGCTCTGAAGCAGGCTCTTTGAGCAAGCGTCCCGTTTCAACATTCACCAGAAAAGGCATATTCGAGTACTCAAGCAGAAACGACTCATCATAGAGTTTCTGTTCGATAATCTGATTGGCCATCGCCAATGCCAGGGCACCATCACTTCCGGGTCGAATCGAGATCCATTCGTCACTGATACCAGCCGTTTCGCTCTTCACAGGATCGATGCAAACAAGGTGGGTACCGGCTTTACGCGCTTTCTTCAGCGCTACGTGATCAACACTGCGAGTGACCGCAGGATTACCTCCCCAGATGATGGTCAGCTCAGAGTTTACCGCGTCGTTCAGGGAGTGTCCGCCGGACTTAAAGAACGTTGCTGCATCCACGCCAAACGCATACTGAAGCCCCCTGGCTATACCATAATCAATACCACTTGCCCTGACGGCGCTTGCGCCTGTTAGCGCAGCATAACGGAGCGGCGAGCCTCGTGTCAGCAAGCCGTAAGCACCTGAAATTTGATGGAACAAAACCGCGCGCGAGCCATACTTTTCAGTAATCTCTTTCTGCTTTTCAACAAAAAGCGCTATCGCCTCCTGCCAGGAAATCTCTTGCCACTGACCGGCCCCTCTAGCACCAATCCGTTTCAGTGGTTTGCGCAAACGCTCAGCATGATACTGATATTCCAGACGCGCTCGGCCCATCATGCAAATGCGGTTTTCATAGCCCGGGACCGGATAGTCTGCCGGAGCAACTGCGATAATTCTTCCGTTGTGCACAGACGCCGCAATGCCACATTTGGGATTGGCGTGGCAGTTGGGATCGCAGACTGTGCGAACATTCGTCGTCATATCGTTACTCATATCGTTACTCCCAGCGGTGCTCATAGCGGTGCAACAAGGCGCTGAACGGTCCCTGCCTTACCTGGCCCGGAAGTTTTCGCTGCTCCGTTTTTGGCAACTACCTGCGAACATGTTCACTCCCGACATAGGGATCTCGGACAGCGGTCTGTATACCGGGCAATGCTTCCATGACAGCCATTACTCGTTCTATTTTTCAGTAAAGCCGGAACGGACGGGATTCGCAACAGTGCCCTGCGATGGCCAAGACACAGTCAGCGCGCAGCTCTAAGCTGGAACTTTGCTGACGAAGTTGTTGCGTGAGTTGTGCTAGGACCCACATCTAGACTCTTCCGCACGAGGCCCATGTAAAATACTTTGAAGTAGCGCGGCAATAATCAAGAGGCAACCTTACGATTTTCATGGACAAGTTCCTTCTTCAATTCGAACTTATCCATTACCTACCGTAGGTGATCGCCGGTGAGGTCGTCTAACCGATACAAACGGCTCGAATTGTGGACTACAGGCAGGTCGCCCGTTGCGCTCTTTTGACCTCGCTATCAGGCAGCCTCTATCTCCGATAGGATCGGTTTTAAGTAACTCATGAACAGGTTCGGATTCTCGGACATCGGAAAATGGCCCATGCCTTTCATCACTTCGAAGTGTTGCGCACCCACCAACTCAGCAAGCTCCTTTGTCATTTCCGGCGTTGCCGAGACGTCGTACTCTCCAGTCAACAGATAAAGGGGGCAGCGAGAAGTGTCTATTTGCTCTGCGATGCCATTACGCATATCGCCGTCGACAAGGTAATAGTAGAGGTCGCCGGCAAAAACCCCCGGACCACCTTGCATGTAGTGCCATAATGTCTCCCACTTATGCTCCATTGGCGAGTGCGGTGCAATAAGCATCTCCATGAAGCCCCCCGCTGTATCTCCGCCGTGAATATCAGGCCGCCAAAGTGGTGTCATGTCAGCCAAAGCTTCCCCGTAGTGACTCTCGGCGTTCATCGCCGACTGCAAACCGATCGCTGCACAGAATTGATCACCATGACGCAGCGCCAGGTGCAGTACCGCGCGGCCGCCAATAGAGCATCCCATAACCGCAGGATTTTGAAGCCCAAGTGCTTCTTTCACCGCCATGACAGTGTCCATGTAGAGATCCGTGGTCAACTGATAGACCTCGGTTTGAAAACCCGCTGGCGGCGAAGATTTACCGTGCCAGGGCAAATCAAAAACTATGACTCTGAAACGCGCCGTAATCTCGGGATTGTTTAGCACTTCGCGATACTGCCGACCATCTGCACCAGCCGTATGCAAGCACAACAACGGGATACCTTTGCCCGCTTCCTCAAAGTAGATGCGGTGCGGCACGCCGTTAAGATTGATGCGTAAATAACGTCCAATGATGTCTTCGATGCCTTCTTCAACGAACGGTTCAGCAACGGCCGTTGGCAGATTTCTCAGACTTTGAAAAGCACCCTCAAGCAGCATGATATGACGAGAGAAATGAATAAGATCGCCACTGATGTCTAACTTATTTGTTTCCAGCATCGCGCTTAGCGATTGGCACCCAATAGGCGGCTCTTGGCGCACAAAGTCGTCCCAATTTTGTCGACTGAACGTGAAGTGCATATCCGTGCCCTCATCGCCCCGAGCAACTTTTATGGCTCCGTCTGCAAAAACGACTCTCTCCGCCTGCTCTCCGATCGTGACCGTTAGACTGAACTGTGCGTGCTTGGCACGCCAAGCTCCTGCATCGTTACTGCTTAGATAGTGTGATAATGCTTCTAACATCCTCTGTCTCCCCTGCAATGATTGCATCCAACGCAAAAACTAAGCTTCCGACCACCGTTGTAATACAGAACCAAGTATCGGGCAACTTTTCTGCCGAGAAGACCGCTGCGATTCGCTTTAAGACGGTTCTTTGCGCCAGTCGTATGGCTATTCAGGCCCATCAACCTGTGAACGTTTAACCCGGTTGCGCAAACATTCACTCACGTATCGGAACAGATCAGTGACCTACAAATTCCATGACTCAATGAAGAACTCACCCATACTCCGATTAATTCCGGCCAGAACGTTTGGACAGAGACTGACGCGCTGTGGGGTGATTAGCCCATGCTCGGTTCTGTTAACACCGAGACAAACGTGCCGCGGCGAGATCGGCTGTCGGGGCAAGGTAACGAGATCATTATCGTGTCCGAAAACTACTCTTTTACACGCTGACCGCGCTCAATGTCATATGGCTAGCGCCTTTGGCGTTCCTTCTGGTTCTGAGATTTTCAACAATTGGCGTGCTATGACGATGTCTACAGTTGCGTTTTATTGTGAGCAATCTTGAGGTTGGGCTTTGTCGAAAATCGTTAAATTTCGCACGCAACAAACGCTCTACTATGGGTGCCGTGTTCCAATCATGGCCACACCCCATGAGCCAAGTGCTTAAGCCAGCGTACCTGGCTTAAGCGTTCATGAGAAAAGCCGGTTCGAAATTCTTATCAGAGCTGTTTAGCGTTAGTTCCTGTCTACCATATCTTTATCCAGCCGACGCCAGGTTAACAGGAAGAACAGTGAACTGGCGGCATACAAGATTGCCATGATCACCATCGCCGACTGCAAACTCTGAGCGTAGACCTCACCGCAGACATTCTGCAAATTCTCACTTAACTCTCCGATAGCGCGCGGATGGCACTGGTTTCGAGTCAGTTCGTCTGCTGCAACGCCGAGTTCAGCCGCGCCGCTGACAAAGAAAATATCGGATGTAAAACCAATGAACAAGGGACCACAGCCGTAGCCGATTAAATTGGCAATGAATAACAGCACTGCCGTTGCCATCGCACGCACACGCATACTTACGACCCCCTGGCCGATGGTGTACTGAGCAGCAATATAGCCATACTTCACAAATCCGCCGATGATCAAGCCGATGGCAGCAAAGAGTAGACTCTCCGTCGTGAAGGCAAACACATAGAATGGGATCGACAAGGCCAAACCCGCGGCCGGCATCCAGGCGATGGCCCCCGGATGCTTTTTGTAAAGTCTGGTGGCAAGCCACCCTGTCGCAAACGTGCCGATGGCAGATGACAACCCCACTGGCGTGTTGATCCAAATAGCCGCTTCACCCGTTGTGATTTCGTGCGCGCGCACCAGGAAGATGGACTGAAACGAGGAGATTCCGTAACCGCAGAACGCAGCGACGGTGGCTCCAGCAGTCATTAACCAAAAGGCGGGCTTCGTCGTCAGTTCGCGGATCGCTTCGCGCAACGTAACCGGTTCGTTTGATTGCGTTCCCTGCGGGTCAGTAAAACCTCGTGGCGGCTCTTTTACCGTCAATTTAAAAACCACGGCAATCAAAAGGCCCGGCAGACCGACAACAAAAAACGCAGTTCGCCAATCGAATACGTCGGTCACCCAGCCGCCGATCAGGTTGGCAAACATCCCGCCGAGCGTGACACCCATGGCGTAGACGCCAAGCGCCTGGGATCTGTCGCGCGGCACATAATAATCTGCAATCAACGAGTTGGCCGGCGGTGTACAACCGGCCTCGCCAATACCTACACCAACGCGACACATCAACAAAACCCAGAAGGCACCAATTGTGACCGAGCCAACGGTGATTTCGGTGGCGAGCCCACATAGCACGGTCATGAGAGACCACAGAGCGACGCAGACGGTCATAATCCAGACACGGTGAGCAGCGTCCGCATAGCGTGCCAGAGGAATACCCACTATGGTGTAGAGAAGGGCAAAACCGAAACCAGTGAGCAGACCGAACTGGGTATCGGAAATACCTAATTCGGGTACAAGGTCCGGACCAACCACGGCGAGTAGGCCGCGGTCGACAAAGTTCATGATATAAATAAGAGTTAGGGATGCGAGCACATAGGTTCGGTAACGGTTTGTACCGAAGCCTGTGACTTGATCAGGCGCTTCACCTTCTTCTAGGGTAGTTGCTGCGGTCATAAGTGTCTCTCTGCAAAAGGTGTCAGCTGTTATCGATGGCGTCTACTGAAAACGGTTCAGTGCCTACGGAGCTTCGCTACAGCACTCGCCCTGATAACGGAATTCAGTATTGCCTATGACGAATCCAGTCTCGATAAAAGACCTGATCTCGTCAACCGTTTCAACACCTAGATCTGCTTG
>JAQWQN010000145.1 GCA_029244465.1 Pseudomonadales bacterium | reverse complement strand
AACATCTGCTCCGACTGCTTCAACCACCCCTGCGCTCTCATGGCCAAGCACCGCCGGTAGTGGGTAGGGATAACTGCCGTTTTGAAAATGGAGGTCAGAATGACAGACACCTGCAGCGACGGTGCGGACCAGAACCTCCCTTGGGGCCGGGTTGCCGGTTTGGACATCCTCGATTTCTAGAGGCTTGTTGATCTCTCTAAGTACAGCGGCTTTCATTGGCTATCCTCCCATCTCAAATTAGGTTCTAATTGTATCGCGTTATGGTGCCAAAGGGCTTTCGGGAATGCCACTGGCATGCTTTAGTTTGGGGAGAACGAGACGTGAAGATACATGGCCCATGCAAATGCAATGAATGGTTAAGGTTGTCATGAGGCGATTAATTTCGCTTTTATTCCTGGCGGCAACGTTCGCCCCTAACGTTTCGGCACTCACTAGTGAGACCCACCAGATACTGACGTTTATTGCGGCGCGTGAATTTAACAACTGCGCGCGCGCAGAAATGAGTGTGACGCGCTTTTCTGCTTTGGATACGCGCTACATCGTTCGCGCGAATGCGGCGCAAGCCGACACTAATTTTTTTACCCGAATGTTTAATTGGAACTACTACAACCGAGCGGATCAGACACCTAGAACCGCGTTTGGCGTCATAGATACCCGTTTCCATGACCATTTTGATGATTTGGTCGAGGACACTGATGCGTCAGTAGATCGACAGCGTCGATTGAAGAATTTGGGCAAAATTCTGTCCTACATTCAAGACATGAGCTCGCCCGCGCGAGTGGTACCAGTCTACGTTAGTCGCTGGTGGCGTTTCTCCGTCGGTGACAGATTCGATCGATTCCAAGTGGATAGTGCTGCGGTTGAACAAGCAGTTACCGGTCGATGTGATGAGATCGCCGACGTTGCAGAGAGCTTTGAAGAGATCTTGCGAGCTGTGGCCTGGCAGACAATCAGTGCTGTACGTGGCCCGATATTGGGATTTCCTGCCACATGGGAGGCTTACTGGCGTTTTGCCGAAGAAGATGATGAATTCGGCGACTATGGTCCAGCTGGTAATTCATTCGGTGATCGTACGAACTTTCGCTGCGGTGATGGCAAGCGCTGTTTGTTCTTAAAGAATGATCCTTTGTACCGTGACTTTGCGACCGCACGACATATTTCCGCTGTGCTTGGGAGTATGCGGGCGATGGCAGTGATGCAGGAAGACGAGCGGCACCGTGTTTCGACCCAAACAGCCCGGTAGCCCTCTCTTCAGCAACGAAATTCCTATCGTTCCGATTAGCCGCCAGATGAGACTTGCGCTAGCTATGTCAGGGCACAACGATGGCAGCAGGCATTGTGGATTGGTCAACTCGGCATGGATTGGGTGGTCGTGGGGGTTCCGCTCTTTGGCCCGAGTTGTTCGACACGAGTTCGCTAATCCGTTGTACGTATGGCGTCGATTGAGAGCATTTTCAAAGGTAGACCAGTCGAGCTGATGTGCGGTAATTGCGTTGTTTAATGGATTTTCACTCTGTATGGCTTTTGGTTTCTCGGAGGGTGGGGTTTAATCGCTTAATTGCGGGAGGATGTGCGTGGGCAGATTACATCTAGGCTTAACGCCTTGGGATTTTGCAGACTTAAGTGCTGTGTCGTTGTGCGAGCAAGCGAGATTCGCTGAGGCGACCGGCTATGAGTCGATCTGGTTGCCTGAAAACCATTTCGGTGAGAACGCGTTGCCTGATCCTCTAACGCTATTGGCCAGTGTTGCCGCGGTTACCAAGCAAATTAAACTAGCTACAACGTCTTACCTCCTGACCTTACGCAACCCCTTGCAAGCGGCCGAACAAGTTGCTGTGTTAGATCAGTTGAGTGGCGGGCGGGTCATACTCGGCGTCGGACGGGGCTATGCGCCCGAGATGTTAAAAGCTTTCCATGTGCCACCAAAGGAGAAGCGTCGCATCTTTGCATGGACTTTAGGTCTGATGCGAGACGCGTGGGCAGGGCAACCTGTTTCATTGGATGGCGATCCTGAAAAAGCGATAGAAGTGCATCCAAGACCGCGACAACAACCCGCGCCGCCTATCTGGGTCGCAGCCTTTGGACCCAAAGCGCTCGCTCAGGCAGGACGTCTCGGTCTGCCATATCTGTGTTCCCCAATGGAGAGCCTCGCGACTCTCGAAGAGAACTATGAAAAGCACCGTGCGTCCGCGGAGGAGGCAGGGGTCGACGTACCGACGGTTGTACCGCTCATGCGCACAGTATTTGTGAGCAAAGATCAAAAAGAAGTTGATGAAGTAAAGCAGATGCTGGCGGCGCGAACGGACAACACCCGTCTTCAAGCGGGAGAAAGTTACGACGATTGGACGATCGTTGGTACGCGATCGGAGGTTGAGGATAAGATCGCACTTTACCAAGAGCGTCTGGGTATGACGCATATGGTGGCGACACGACTGCGTGTATCAGGCATACCGAGCGAGAGGCTTAGGACCAGCGTTGCGCTTCTGGCAGATCTTGTGAGCGGCGGGTAAGATCGCGCGTTGCACGGTGGACTAATAGTTCGCCGTGGTCGCTAGGGAAGGAAAAGTAAAGGAACGAAGATGACATTTAATATTCTATGGCCTGCGATGCGTTGGCCAACTGACCGTGACATCGAAGCCAGTAGTGTCGGTGAGCACAACGCGATTTTTTGTGAACGCTATACCGACGTGACAGAAGAGCAATGGGCGAGTTGTGATGCGGTGGTCAGCGTGCAGGACATCCCCGATCAGTATGCGGACAAAATGACTAATTGTCGGATTTTTGTCACACCGAAAGTTGGCTTTGACAACATAGACTTTAGCGCTTGGGCGGCCCGAGGCGTTCCCGTCTGCAATGTGCCAGATTATGGGACGCAAGAAGTAGCAGACCACGCCATCGCTCTAATGATGTCGCTGATGAAGGGCATTACCTTCCATACCAGGGAGCTAAAGAAAGATCCTGCTGGTCTTTGGCGGCCGGCGCTGAACCCCTTTGGCAAGCGGCTTTCGGTCTGTACCTTTGGCGTGGTTGGTTTAGGAAGGATAGGTACGGCAGCCGCCCTGCGCGCGAAAGCATTTGGTATGGATGTGGTGATGTATGACCCCTATCGCGAAAACGGTGCTGAGCTGAGTGTCGGTATTCGTCGTGCGCACTCTCTAGCTGACCTCTTTGGGCAGTGTGATGTCGTGAGCGTACACGTGCCGTTGTCGACCGAAACTGAAAAGCTCATCAACCTGGAAGTCCTGAAGACGAGTCGGCCGGGGTTGATTTTGATCAACACCGCTCGGGGCCCGATCGTCGATTTGGACGGCTTATACGAAGCCCTCAAGGGTGATCATATACAAGCCGCAGGGCTCGATGTTTTGCCGGAAGAACCGGCAAATCCGGATCATCCGTTGATTAAGTCTTGGTCTGCAGACGAAGAGTGGATAGACAACCGTTTACTGCTTACGCCGCATTCTGCATTTTTTACACCCGAAAGTGTCTACGACATGCGTTACAAGGGTGGAGAGGTGGCGGTCACCTATCTTGGTGGTGGTCCGCTTAACAACTGCGTGAACGGAGACACGCTGAACGATCCAAGGTAGCTTATCGACGATGGAGATTCCAGACTACAGAAAGCGCCGCCAGCGGCTGTTCTTGGTTCTGTCGGGGGTTTTCCTCGGTACTCTGGCTCTTTTGAATGTCCTCGGTATTACCAGATTTGTGGATCTTTCTTTCACGCTATTTGGTCTTGATATACCGATGGTGGTCGCGGTGGGCGTACTGCCTTACCCCGTGACCTTCATGTGCACGGACTTGATCTCTGAGCTTTACGGTGAGAAAAAGGCGCGCGACATGGTTTATGTTGGTGTGCTTTTGAACGGGTGGGTGATCTTTCTCCTGTGGCTAGGGGGTGTGTTACCTGGTTTCGAGCCCATGGATGCGGCAACGGGCATGCCTGCGGTAGACGATGCCGGTCGATTGCCGCTATTTTTTGAAGTTCGTGAGTTGGCCTTCGGTGCGGTTGCGGCATCGATGCTGGCCTATCTGGTGGCGCAGTTTTGCGATGTAAGATTGTTCCACTTTTGGAAAAAAGTCACGGGTGGCAAGCACCTTTGGTTGCGCAACAACGCCTCGACCATGGTGAGTCAAATTGTCGACACGACGGCCGTGATCATGATCACGCATTTTTATGCCCGCGCGCTTCCGGTCAATGAGGGCGAGGACATTTGGCCTCAGCTGCTTGTGTTCATCGCATCGGGGTATGTCTTCAAACTTGTCGTGGCGCTAGCCGATACGGGTCCGATCTACCTCGCTGTCGCGTATTTGCGGCCCTTTCTGGGATTAAAGCCGAATGAAGAAGCGACCGAAGATTAACTAGTCTTTGTCAGCGAGACGAAGGATGTATCTCGGTGGAAAGCCGGTGAGGATTCTAAACACCGTCGGCAGAGCGTGTTCCGCGTTCACGCGAGCGAACTCTTCGGGCGATACTGTCACCGCTGTGTAGTGTTTGGTTTGCGTACCAACTGTGACAGATACGTTTGGGTTCTCTTGCGCCTGATGAAACCAGGCTCGTGGCCAGTGATTGGCAGCAACGTAGAGTTTTTCATTACTGATGATACGCGCAAGAACACGATCCGCCTGCTCGCCGTCGATGTTGGTGGTTGTGATCACCAAAGTGCCATCTGGAGACGGTTGATAGTATCCCAGTAGAGATTCAAAAACCCCTACGATCGCGACGTAGAGCAAGAACAAAATTGCAATGATTTTGATAATTCGCATAGCGCACCTCAGTTTGTCCCCTGCATTCTAGAACGAAAACGCCGCCATGCACGAGCGATGAGTTCGGAGCGAGTTAGTTTTCTATCTGCCCTAGATTGGCGTGTAACACTGCGCCGTTAATGACTGGATTTTCTGCTGCCCAGAGCAGTGTGTTTGCTATCTCGTCAGGATGCACAAGTCGGTCATAAGCACTCATTGCAGCAACCGATGACAGGGCATCCTCCGGAACATGTTCGCGCAGCATTTCGGTATCGGTAAAGCCGGGACAGATACAGGCAGTATGAATACCTTGGCCCGCTAGGTCCTGGCAAGTGCTGCGCATCATGCCGACCATAGCGTGCTTGGTGGTGACGTAGGAAAAAGAACCGGGCACGGCTTTTTCTGAAAGGGTAGATCCCACATAGAGAATAGACGATCCGGACGGCATGAAAGGGATGGCAAAGTAGTTCAAAGAGTTAGGCGCGATGAGGTTCGTTTCGACAACCTCTCTTAGCTGGTTGCTCGGCGTTTCGGCCGCGCTATCGTTGATCAGTTTGGCTGCATTATGGATGAGCACAATCTTGTCAGCGTTTTGGACTGTTTTGGTTATTTGAGGCGCGACAGTTTCGATGAACCCAGGTTTGGACAAGTCGCAATTGATATGGGTGACAAAGTCCAATGGGCATCGTCGGCGCGATAAATTAATGACTTGGAAACCTGCTTTGTGGAACGCCTCGGCAGTGTGTAGACCGATACCGGCGCTGGCTCCGGTGATGAGCAAACAATTCATAAAGATTCCTTTGATTGCCAAGTGGCACTAGCCCATTGTCCGGCGCCACTTGCACATTTGAGAACGAGGGTTGTTATATCCTGACGCAGGATATCTGGATGTACAGTGAGTCGCTCGAGTAAATAATGAGCGAGCTCCTCAACGGAAATATTACGCACGGGGAGTAGTTTTAAGTCGCGCTGTAAAAATGGAATACGTTCGTCGGCAAAAAGGACGTAGGTGTACCTGTCGTCGGAGTCGATTTTAATGTGTGGTGACGACGCGGGCATTAAAACCAATTCGTCTAGACTGTCACACAGTTCTTTCAGCGCGTCTTTTAGAATATTGTAATCAAACGTTAAGCCGTCAGGCTGAATTTTGGCTGTTGCGTCTAACGCCACATGAAAGTTATGGCCATGCAGATTCTCACGTTCCGTTGCCGAAAATATTGTGAAGTGGGCAGCGGCAAAATGTAGATACTCTTTGCTAATTTCGATTGTGGTTTGCACCAGTAAAAACCTCTAGGTGGTGGCAGGCTATCTAAGCCCTCGGTTGCTCTTCTTGGAGGTTGTCCAATATCAGCCCATAGAATGCATTTTCACCTGAGAGCTCTGCGAAATACCAGCCCATGTGATTATGGCATTCTGTGCAACTTGCATAACGCCATAGAAACCCCATGAACCAACTGTCGGCTGCCTCTGCTTGGCCCGAGATATCGCAGCCTAAGGCTTGGCGAAAGCAACCTACCTGAAATTGAATTGCGTACGGGTTGGTCAGGGAATGAGCATGTGCACCTGCAACGTTGATCTTCTCCGATGCGGATGTGATCACGTGTGAACACATCGCACAATATATGAAGTTTTTGTCATCTGGCTCGCCAAGCTCTAACATGACTCTTAGTTCAGGGTCTAACTCGCCGACCACAGTAGCGTCTTCACTCATCAGATTCGCGGTTCTATTGGCAGGGTCTTGGATGACATGT
Source organism: Pseudomonadales bacterium (assembly GCA_029244465.1). Classification (GTDB taxonomy): domain Bacteria; phylum Pseudomonadota; class Gammaproteobacteria; order Pseudomonadales; family Azotimanducaceae; genus UBA4421. The sequence continues at coordinate 3,006 of JAQWQN010000145.1, read as the reverse complement.
CGATTCGTGATCCGTCAGTAAGGGGAAATGTCGAGTGGAACCATTTTCAAGTATTTACGAGCGAGCTGCAAAGCGTAAAGGTGGCAATGACGCGCTCGATCGTTTGTTGTCCAAGTCCGGGCCGGCCTCAGATTTACAATATCTGCCAGACAGTGATGTCCTCGCTGAGATGACCAAATGTGTTTTTCGGTCTGGGTTTGTGTGGAAGATCATCGAGAACAAATGGCCAGGCTTTGAAACGGCTTTTCATGGGTTTGATGTGACTCAATGCGCAATGATCTCGGATGAAGAGATTGAAACGTTGCAAGAGAATACGGAGATTGTCCGCCACGGAAAAAAGATTCAATCGGTTCGTGCGAACGCTCAATATGTCATGAGCGTGCGAGCAGAATACGGATCTTATGGTGCCTTTCTTGCGAACTGGCCGGAGGATGATTTTATTGGGCTTTGGGATCACCTGAAAAAAGGCGGCAGCCGACTTGGCGGTCAAACTGGTCGATTCTTCTTGCGTTTTGTCGGACGCGATACGCCCATGTTTTCGAGAGATGTGGTTGCGGCGATGGTTGCCGCTGGTGTCGTGGATAAGGCGCCAACCAGCAAAAAAGCGTTGCAATTGGCTCAGGATTCATTCAACTCATGGCGTTTAGAGTCCGGCCGCACATATGCCGAACTGTCTCGAATTCTTGCTCTGTCTGTGGATAGTTAAAGGGGGACAAGTTTGTTATGAATGCCCGTACGCAAAATGACTTTGCACATCTAAGAGCCTCTGGTGCTGCGGTCAGGCATGCTTTTGACGCGATGCGGACGGCCTGCAAACCAGGGATGACGACGGCAGAGTTAGATGCGATCGGTGCGCAGATTCTAGCTGAGCATGATGCAGTCTCTGCACCGCAATACTATTACGATTTCCCGGGCACGACTTGTATTTCGCTCAACGAGCAAGCAGCTCACGGTATTCCTGGTGACACCGTGATCGCGGCCGGTGACATGATTAACATCGATGTTTCTGCTAACCGCAGAGGGTTTGTCGCTGATATGGGGGAGTCGTTCGTTGTCGGAGAGGGCAGCATTGAGCAGCAACGCATCTGCGCGGCTGTCCAGGAGGCGGTGGCTGCAGCACTGGCAATGGTGCGTGCTGGTAGATCGTTAAATGTGATTGGCAGGGCAGTGCAGAAAATTGCTGATCGTGAGGGCTACACGATAGTGCGAAACTTAGGCAGCCACGGGGTCGGCCGACACATCCATGAAGAGCCTTCCTACATCCCCTACGACAACCCGGAAGAGCGGCGAGTGCTCACGCGGGGCATGGTGATTACCATCGAACCGTTTTTTTCAACGGGGGTTGATTGGGTTTTCGAAGAGGACGATGGCTGGACTTTGTCTGTTCCGGCAGGGCATCTGGTCGCTCAATTTGAACACACGTTGATCGTTACTGATCGTCGCCCCGTGGTTGTTACTGAAAAACAAGTGGGCCACTAGGTGCAAGAGAACAAACGAGGATTGACATGCGACACGCGCTGACAGCAGATCAAGCTAACTTTAAGGCTGAAGTAGAGGGCTTCCTCGCGACGGCTCTTCCGCGCGAGATTGCTACCCGGATTAAGCGGGGTGCAGGTATCAACAAGGAAGATTTAGGTGCGTGGACGAAGCAGCTCAACCAGAAAGGCTGGGCCGCGCCGAACTGGCCGGAAGCGTATGGTGGCACTGGTTGGAATTTGATGCAGCGGCACATTTTCGATGTGGCCTGTCGACAGGCCCACGCGCCGGTTTTGTCAGGGTTCGGGTTGAATATGGTGGGTCCAGCCATCATTGAATACGGCACAGACGCACAAAAGCAGGAATTTCTGCCAAAAATTCGCAACGCTGACCTCTGGTTTTGTCAGGGTTACTCGGAGCCTCAGGCTGGTTCTGATCTGGCTAGTGTGCGCACGCGAGCCGATCGGAAGGGCGATGATTACGTGGTTAACGGTCAAAAAATTTGGACCTCTGGTGCAGAAGATGCTGATTGGATCTTCTGCTTAGTGAGGACTAATCACGATGTTCAGCAGCAAAAAGGGATTAGTTTCTTGCTCTTGGATATGACGTCCCCGGGGGTGCAGGTTGAGCCGCTAATTGCCTTCAATGGCAAGCGACTGTGGAATCAAGTCTTCTTCGATGAAGTCCGCGTCCCGGTTGAACAGCGGCTAGGGGATGAAGACCATGGCTGGACTGTGGCCAAGAGCCTGCTGGGGGATGAACGGCTGTTGGTTTCTCGAGTTGCAGAGAACAAACGCATCCTGTCGATTATCAAAGAGTTGGTTGTGCTGCAGGGTGATCGTGGTATTGAGTTGCCAGGGAGCCTTTTGAATGAAATTAATGCGTTAGATGTCCGCTTACGAGCACTCGAAATGACGAGTTTGCGAATCCTGACGCAAGCAGACGCTGGCGGAAAAATCGGGGCAGAGCCAAGCATGTTAAAGCTTAAAGGTAGCGAGTTGGTGCAGGCACAAGATGAGGTTTTGTTTAGAATAATTGATCATCTGGCGTTGCCCTTGGACACAAAAAACACTAACCGCACGCCTGTCGAACCTGCCTTTGCTGAGTATGTCGCGTCTGGCCAGTATCATCATCGCGGCTTCACGATCGCTGGCGGGTCATCGGAAGTTCAACACAACATTATTGCGAAACAGGTACTTGGTCTATGAGCGCAACCCTTCCCATTATTGGTGGCAGTCTAATTGGCCTTGCTGCGGTTTGGCTGTATTTGAGTTTGGGTCGAATCGCAGGGATTAGCGGGATCGCTGCCAACGCGCTGATGCGAGCGAAGGACAGCATCTGGCCGGTCGTGTTTGTCGTTGGTTTGGGCGTTGGGGGCTGGGTTGCTTACACGGTAACAGAAACACAGCCCCTAGGTGGTATTGCCGAAGGTCAGGCAGTTTGGCTCATTGTCGGTGGTTTGTTGGTTGGTTTTGGTACCCGTCTTGGTTCTGGATGCACGAGTGGCCATGGTGTCTGTGGCGTCTCAAG
>JAQWQN010000121.1 GCA_029244465.1 Pseudomonadales bacterium | reverse complement strand
GTACCAGCGATGAAAGACTCTGATCGCCTTTTCTTGCAAGCTGCGGTGACGCTTGCTGCTAACGGTCGTTTTACCTGTGCACCGAACCCCGCGGTTGGTTGTGTGATTGTGCGCGATGGCCTAATCGTTGGTCGCGGCTATCATGAGCGGGCAGGCGAAGACCACGCCGAAATCCAAGCGATCCGGTCAGTTTCGGGCGACGTGAGGGGGGCAACTGTTTATGTCAGTCTCGAACCCTGCGCCTTTGAAGGGCGCACACCGGCCTGCGCTAGAACATTAATTGCGGAGGAGGTAGCGCGCGTTGTTATTGCAGCCACTGATCCGCATCCACGAGTTTCTGGTGAGGGTATCCGACTTTTACGAGGGGCTGGAATCACGGTTGATGTCGTTGTGCAGCCAGAGGCACTCGAACTCATCCGTGGGTATCGTTCGCGCGTAGAAATCGGTAGACCCTTTGTCCGGATCAAAAGTGCATCCAGTTTAGATGGTGGCACTGCGTTAGCGAATGGTGACAGCAAATGGATTACCGGTTCATCAGCACGGTCAGATGTGCAGTACTGGCGAGCACGGAGCGATGCCATCATTACGGGTATTGGAACAGTGCTGGCGGATGACCCAGCTTTGACGGTAAGAGATTACGAGGCAGAGGCACCACTGCGGGTGGTATTAGATCGAACGCTACGGATCCCTGCGAGCGCTCAATTAGTGACTGACTCTTATCCTACGCTTGTTGTACACGGCGCAAGTCATGAACCATCCACGCGACAAACTGGTGGGGTCATGACCGACTTCCTCAGGTGGGATACCAATGATCTGGAAGGGTTATTGATCCAACTTGGTGATCGCGGCTGCAATGACGTGTTGGTGGAGGCTGGTGCAGAACTAGTTGGCAGTTTCGTAGCAGCCGGATTATGGGATGAATGGGTCGCTTATGTAGCGCCGGCTTTAATGGGTGGTGATGTACGAGGTCTTATGAAAAAGACATTTGCAGAGATGCGGGATGTGCCTCGAGGTAAGATTGTAGATGTTCAAACGATAGGTGAAGACGTGCGCGTAACAATGGTGCCTGACACCTAATGAGTAGCCGTTCAGGAAAGAAGACTAATATTTGGGCAAGGCGTCGCGCCCGACGTGCGTTGGTCCAGGCCTTGTATCAATGGGAGTTGTCTGCGAGCTCGGTCAGTTCCGTGATCGCTGATTTTCAGAGTGGCGATGCGCTAAAAAAAGCGGATGATGAATTCTTCATAGACCTATTGAGAAAGTTGACTGCCACGACGCCAGCCCTCGATGCGTTATACGGGCCCCTGCTTGATCGTGAAGTTGAGAAGCTAGACCCAGTGGAACGGGCGATTTTACGATTAGCGGCGTTTGAATTTTCCGAGCGGATGGATGTGCCTTATCGAGTCGTGATCGATGAGTACGTAGAGTTGGCGAAAGTGTTTGGTGCGCAAGACTCGCACAAATACATCAACGGCGTGCTCGATAATCTTGCGTCTTCAGTTAGAACGGTTGAGGTGGAGTCTCGTGGATGAGTTTAGCCTCATCGATGACATTGTTAATTCGTTAGACGCGGTTGCCAAGACGAGCTGGGTTTCTGTTGGTTCGGGCGATGACGCGACGGTTATATCGGTTTCGAAAGGGGCTGAGGTAGTCTCCTCTATCGATACGTTTACGCCCGGAATTCACTTTCCAATGACAGCGCCCGCGAAGAAAATTGGTTATCGAGCCTTCATGGCAGCAGCCTCTGATTTGGCTGCGATGGCAGCCCTGCCGCGCTATGCACTTGTTGCTTTGTCTTTGCCTAAGCTTGATCGTGATTTCGCCGTCGATCTCTGTAACGGCATGTCTAAAGCCGCGGCGAAGTGTGATATGGCGATCTGTGGTGGTAACTTAACCAAAGGTCCGCTTAGTATTACCGTTAGCGTGCATGGCGAGGTCAACGCAGGCGAGAGCACGCTGCGGTCGGGTGCCGCGGTAGGTGACTTGGTTCAGGTCAGTGGTGACCTGGGTGCGGCTGCAGCCTGCGTACGATCTGCAAGCTATTCGATTGAAGGACCGTTGCAGCGAGCCTATTTCGAACCACGAGCGCGAGTCGATCTTCGCGCCGTTCTGGCAGGTGCGAACGCCGCGATCGATGTTTCAGATGGCTGTCTCCAGGATCTGGGGCATATCCTCAAAGCATCCAAACTGGGCGCAGCGATCGAAAGTGCGTCGGTACCCGTCGCCGAGGGAGCTGAGCTGCGGGATGCGCTTTGGGGGGGGGATGACTATGAGCTTCTGGCGACGGCACCTGTTGAGCTTGCCGGGTTTGCGATTATTGGTGTGGTCACGACCAAGCCTGGTTTACGTCTTGACGGACAGAAGGTGACTTCTCGCGGGTACGACCATTTCCGTGCTTAAGGCGAAGGACCTAACTAGTCCTAGTCTGTTTTGGGCGAGCGGTTTTGGGCTTGGGTTCTTACCACGTGCGCCTGGGACTTGGGGAAGTGCTGGCGCACTGATTGTGTGGTGGTTCGCGTTGGCCGATCTGGCACCATTGGCTCAGCTCGGCTTCATCGTCGCCTATTTCGGAATTTCCTGGTGGGCATGCCAGCGGGTCTGCGATCTATTCTCCGTCGATGACGCTGGTGAGGTCGTTGCAGATGAGGTCCTTGGGATGTGGGTGGCGCTGTTCGCTCTGCCTGCGATCTGGTGGGTCGGACTCTTTGGATTTGTAATTTTTCGTTTTCTCGATATACAAAAACCGTCGCTAATCGGGCGCCTAGATCGAGAGTGGAAGGGCGGGCTTGGCATTATCGTTGATGATCTCCTTGCAGGGGCGATGACCTGCCTCGGAGTATGGGCATTGGTGATCATTTTCCGTGTGCTGAGTATCAATGTCGGTTGATCTAAGCGACTAATCTGACACGGATTGTCTTTCGGTGATTTGCTGTGGGCACAAAACAATTAACATTGCTGGTTGGCTTGATTGTACTAGCTGTCGCGAGTTTTTCGCACGCAGCGGCACCAGTTGAGGTGGTCGCACTTTTCAAAGATCGAGCGGTCATTCGAACGAGTGAAGGTCAGGTGATGCTTAAAGTTGGTAATACATCTAAATTTGGTGTCTCGCTGATTTCGGCTGATCCCCATGTCGCCAAGGTGCGCTACAAAGGCGAGGTTTATGAGCTCGGTTTGTCGACACGGGTGTCGGGTGCGTTTGAGGGGCCTGAGACACAGTCAGTGCGGATGAATGAGGATGCCTTGGGGCAGTATCGAATGCGTGGTTCGATTGACGGTACATTCGTGAACTTCCTTGTAGACACCGGTGCATCGGTTGTTGCCATGAGCGAGCGCCATGCGCGGATGGTCAACCTTGATTATCGTCGTGCTCAGAAAGGTACGGTGCAGACCGCGCAGGGCGTCGCGAGGGCGTACTTCTTGCGCCTCTCGGAGGTCACGCTCGGTTCGATTACAGTGAACGGTGTGCAGGCAACGGTGATCGAAGGTGCATACCCTACAGATGTGCTGTTGGGGATGTCGTTCTTGAACAAGCTAAAGATGCAAAACAACGATGGTGTTTTAGTGCTGTCAGTGCGTCGCTAGTAGCTGCGATTCACCACCAAATCGGCAAGTTGTCGTAATAGTCGGCCGTCCTCTCCCAGAAATGCGACCGTCGTCTGGGCTTCATCAACTAGGTCTGCGGCATATCCAACTGCGGCGTTTAATCCCATGAGCTTGGGGAACGTGTTTTTCTCCAGTGCTTCATCGGAACCAGCTGGTTTCCCTAATTGCTCCGTAGTTTGTGTGACGTCGAGGACATCGTCTATCACCTGAAAGGCGAGGCCGATCAGGTCGCCGTATGCCGTCAATTGCGTGAATATTTGAGCACTGGGCGCGATGCTGCGAGCGCTCAAACAGCCCATTTGGACAGACGCTCTGATCAGCGCGCCGGTTTTTGCGGCGTGTAATGCTTTAAGTTCAGATAGGCTGAGACTCATACCCTCTGCCGCGATGTCTAGACACTGGCCGCCTGCCATACCTGCCCAACCAGCGGCTTGGGCGAGGAGGTTAATCATTTCGATTCTTGTTTCTGCGGTTAGGCTTTGATCTTGAGCGATGAGTTGAAATGCCATGGAGTGTAAGGAGTCACCTGCGAGAATGGCATTAGCTTCGCCAAACGCGACGTGTGCACTGGGTAAACCGTGACGCAACTCATCATCATCCATAGCCGGTAGGTCGTCGTGGATGAGGGAGTAGGCATGGATGAACTCTGTTGCACAGCCAGAGGAGAGCGCGAGTTCTGGATTGGCACCGCAAGCCTGTGCAGTCGCGCATGCCAACATTGGGCGCAATCGTTTGCCACCACCGAGAACGCTGTGACGCATCGCATCGACCACAGCCTGGGCGATCACTGAGTCGGTCGGCAAGTATTCTGTTAAGGCACAGTCGATCCGTGTTTTGAGATCTACAAGATTATTCACCATCGCTGATGTCGTCGAAATTCTCGATAGTACCGTCAGCGTTAAGCATTTGAACTTTCTGCTCAGCGTGCTTCAGTTCAGTTTGACAGCGACGTGCGAGCTTGACGCCCCGTTCGAACGCTTTGAGGGACTCGTCTAGGGTCAGCTCTCCGCTTTCCATGTTCGTTACAAGTGCTTCTAGTTCGGAGAGTGCGTGTTCGAAGTTCTCCGGCTCGTTGTCAGCCTTCGAATTGTTGACGCCTTGGTCGGCCGGGTGGTTGGATGCTTTGGGCATGGGGCTTGGTCTACTTGAACGAGGTTATCAATGGCAGCACCAAGCATAAAGGCTTTTGTCGATTTGATCATCGGCTTTCATCGTGCTGGCGTTTTCAGCGAGGCTGCCTGACCCAGCTCAGGCACTTCCTTCAGGGGATACGATAGACGGACCTAGCGACTCTTGTCGCCAGACGATGGGTACGTTCAAAGTGACCGTCAAAGCATTTGGTTTCAATTTGAATATGTGACTCGTCTTGCACGGAGAATTGCCAGCGCTGTAGGAGGGCGTTCGCTAGGAAGTACTGAACGGTTCTGAGTTCTCATCGCAGGGCGATCTGCTAGGCTATCCTAATCGACCGTCACGTGCAGGTCAGGTTATGAACGAAGACGAAAAGTTAGCGCTAGCAAGAACCATCACCGAGACGCTGACAACGCCAGAAGAGATTAGAGATGACTGGGGCAAGATGATCATCGATACCGTTTTGCCGAATGGCGTATGGTCTCGAGAAGGGCTCAATCAACGCGACCGCTCACTAATCACGATTGCCGCCTTGTGTGCGCTGCATCGTCCCAACGAGTTGAAGTTGCATATTGGCCGAGGTCGCCACAATGGCCTTAGTCGCGAAGAGGTCTGCGAGGTCATCATGCATATGGCGATCTACGGAGGCTTCCCGACATCTGTCGAAGGCATGGCCGTTGCGAAGGAAGTATTCGATGAAGAAGATTAAATCGCTTTGATTAGCGCGGAAACGCTTCCGCAAATAGGTCCAAACGATCGCGTCTAACGCCATCGACGGTTGTGGTATGTGTGTTCAAGCGTTGGGTTGCTAAACCCTCTGTGCTGAAGCGCTGCCAATCTGGCAATAAGTCGCCGTTAGGGTTGCCTGTGCGAGCGAAGTTGGTCCAATAGTTAACCATCATGGCGGACAACGACCGGTCTTCTGGTGTCCAATCCAACCCGACTTTATCAACGTTGCCGAATACGTAGGCTAGATCGCCCGAGTGATAGGCAGCGTGGCGAGACCCCTCAGGAACATCGAGTATTGGGTCTTCGGGCATGTACAGGTGGAATGCGGGTGGAATGTGGTCCATGAAGTAGAGGTAAGTGGGCTGTTGCGTGGCTACTTGATACTCTGCCCATCGACGCATGGCGAAAGCCATGAAAAGGTCTGTAGCGATGGCGTGTTGGGCGATGCCTGGGGAACGCCTGTTTTCCGCTGCGTAGGCTGCCTTTAGTGTGGCTGCGTGGTCTCCCACCGTCCGTGCCAAATACTCAACAAGTTGATCCTCGGTCAGGGCCTCGTTGAGTGGCAATAAATTCACGCCCTCATCCGAGAGACAGCCGAGCATGAGTGGGACCTGCGCCTGCCGACCCGCTCGAAACGTATCTACTTGCGGCTCTGGAAGTACCCACCCGTCAATGACTATACGTGAGGCATTTGCCCAGCCACTGGTATCAGTGGCGGTGAGAATTTCTACTGGTGGGACTGCGCGTAGCGCTTCAAGTGAGTCGGCGCCCAGGAACTCGACGAGTTTTTCACCGCGCTCTAGTCCAGCCGCGTCGCGACGGGGCGCAGGACCCACGCAGGCTGCAGATTGTCCGATGGCTTTGTGAAATAGCCCTTGGGCCAAGGGTGAGACCATCAAAGAACAAACACTTTGGGAGCCTGCTGATTGGCCGAAGATGGTGACATTATCTGGGTTGCCACCAAATTGGGCGATATTGTCCCGCACCCAGTTGAGCGCTGCTATTTTGTCTAAGAGACCGTAGTTGCCCGAGCTGGCGTGATCTGATTCTTCGCTCAGCCATGGGTGAGCCAGAAAGCCGAGCGCGCCAAGGCGATAGTTGATGCTAACGAGAATGACATCATGTTCAGCCAGCGTCGTGCCATCGAAAATCTGTGAATGCCCTTGTCCAGATGTATGTGCGCCGCCGTGAAACCAGACCATAACCGGCAAGTTCTCGGCACTCTGCTTTGCCCATATATTGAGATAAAGACAATCTTCTGTAACCGCAAAATCTTCCCGGCGCCAAACATAGCTGCTGGCGAAAGTCGGTTGAATGCAGGAATCACTGAATAGGGTCGCGTCTCGCACTTCACGCCAAGTTTCTGGTGCTTGGGGTGGCCTCCAACGTCTTTCTGCGACCGGCGGTGCCGCGTACGGAATGCCGCGGAAAACGGACACTTGGTCGGTGACCATCACGCCCTTTAACTTGCCGTAGAGGGTTTCGATTATGCGTGACGGCCTGCTTGGGGTTGGTTCAATTGGCCCAAGTGTAATCGCGGAAGGGGTCGGTGCTAAAGGTGGCGGGCTGGTGGCCATATCGGTTCCTTCTTGGGGCGTGCCACAGGCTGCCAGAGCTAATGCCCATATGATCATGCCTAACCGTAACAATCGGTTGTAGGGGGCTGTGACCGGGTGTCTACAATGCGCGATCCCACCAGAGTCTGGATAGCGCATGTGTTAGACGCGAGGTAGGCGCAAGACTTTAGGGTCTTGGTTTTCGGATTGGATGCGGTCGTAAATCTCTTCTCGAAGTACGGGCACTTCTCGCGGGGCATCAACGCCCAAGCGGACTTGGTTACCTTTGACAGCCAGAGCTGTGGCTGTGATTTCGTCGCCGATCGTGATCGTTTTAGTAAGGTCGCGGGTAAGAATCAACATAGCCTGTTTCCCCGAAGTCTAAACAAGCGGCGCTTTTCGCTAACGCAAGTTATCCGCTGCCCCGAATGCTTCTTGTTATAGATCTGAGCAGATTTGTATGGCCGATTATTGCATAACGGCATTCATGCTGATAGACGTACATGCTGATAGACGTAGCGACGTCACGATGGTCTGGCATAGGCTGCTCGTGCAGTGTCCTCGGGGGTCAAAACCGTGTAGTCTGCGGCAGATGCGTTACTATAAGTTACACGTGTGAGCTCCCTCCTACGATTTGGTGGCTTGGGCGCGGCGTTAATCACGCCGCGTGCGCTGGTCTATCCGTGTCTTGATGAGCCTGCGGCGTCGATTTACTCGATCGCGGCTCGCGATCGAGCGCGCGCTGAAGCTTTCGCGCAGTGGCATCGGATTCCTAAGGTCCTGGACAGCTACGCAGAAGTGGTAACCCATCCTAAAGTGGACGCGGTATACAACGCGCTACCCATCACTGCGCATCGCGAATGGACTTTGGCCGCAATCAAAGCGCGCAAACACGTCCTGTGTGAGAAGTCGTTCGCCTCGAACGCGGCAGAAGCAAAAGAGATGGCGGAAGCAGCGGATGACGCGGACGTCGTTGTAATGGATGCATTCCACTATCGCTATCACCCAATCTTCATTCGCGCCAAAGAGATCTATGAGTCAGGAGAACTTGGCGAGATAGGTCGTATTGCGGGTGTATTCCATATTCCAGTAACAGATCCTGGCAGCATCCGAATGAGATATGAATTGGGTGGCGGCGTCACGATGGATATAGGCTGCTACCCAATTTCTTGGGTTCGCCATATTACAGGCTTGGAGCCTGAGCTGGTTACTGCACAGGTCGAAGAGGGGCCACCCAACGTCGATGTGATGTTGAAGACTGAACAGCATTTCGCGAATGGTGTCGTGGCGACGACCTCGGGTGATATGCGAGCGGGCGTGACGTTTGAAGCTTGGCTCGAAGTAATTGGCAGTGAAGCGATTATGCGTGTCAATAATCCGTTGGTGCCACAAAACGGGGCCGCCATAGAAATTAGGGGTTCGACGCAGGACCGGGTAGAAACGTTCGATCGCCGACCGACCTATGGGTACCAGTTGGATGCATTTCTAGCAGCTGTTCACCACGGCAAGTCGTTGTTTACGGACGCTTGGGATGGCTACCGCCAAATGGCAGTGATAGATCGCGCGTATGAAGCCGCGGGACTGCCCGTTAGGGGATTACAGCTCTAATGCCGAATTATCACCACACGTTGCCGGCACTCTCTGCCGCTGAGATTCGCCATCACCAAGAAACGATTGCCAAGCAGGGTTTCTCGATCATGGAAAATGCCATAGACGCCGACTTTCTTGCGGCCTTGCGCATTGAACTCGAACATCTGGAAGCGGTTCGCCCCGGTGGAGACATTCCACCAGCGCCATTTACCGGCTTTCAGACCAGAAGATGGTTTGATCTGTTAAACGATGGCGATATCTGGCAGCAGGTCGCCATCCATCCGTGGGTCCTGGCGGTTATGTCGCAAGTGCTCGGCGAGGGTTTTCTGCTGTCCACTATGGGCACAGCTGTGATTGGACCGGGCGAAGGCGCACAGGGTATTCATTGCGACGATATGGTTTACATGTTACCTCGTCCTCATCCGAATTTGGTGTGTAACACGATGTGGGCTTTGGATGACTTCACGCAAGAGAACGGAGCTACTCGGGTCGTTGCGGGAAGTAACTTGGCCGAGACAGACCCGAACCCTACGCAATCCCCCGAGAGCTTTGACACCGTTGGTCTCACGATGCCTGCAGGGAGCATCGCCTTTGTCTTAGGTACGACCTACCACGGAGCCGGCGCGAACCTTGCGAAAAGCACACGTCATGCGCTAACGATAAACTATTGTAACGGACGCATGAGGCAGCAGGAAAACTTGATGTTAGGCGTTCGCCAAGAACGGCTAATGAGCTTTCCAACGGAACTTCAGGACATTCTTGGACTCAAAATTTGCCAGGGTGCCGGACACATATTCGCGCTCGATCCGCGTGAAGAGATGACGCGCAGATACGGCGTTGG
>JAQWQN010000110.1 GCA_029244465.1 Pseudomonadales bacterium | reverse complement strand
CCAACGCTGTCTTCCTCAAGGGTAGGATAGGGACAGTTTACGAATATCGCGGTACCAACTGGGCGAAGATCTCGCGTCGAGCCAAAGGCAACGGTCGTGTTGATATTTTTTGCCGCCTGATAAACCCAACTGCGCTCGGCTCGGTTAAACGGCATTTCTTTGCGGTCCATTGCAAAAAAATACTGGCGAAAAAACTCGCCAAGACGCTCGAACAGATATCGAAATCGTCCTATGACCGGGTAGTTTCGCCGAACCGTGTGTTCTGTCTGCGTGCGATCGACGACATATAGGACGGCAACGAGCAATATCCCGACCCCCAACAACCACACTAGCACCTTTGCCATAAAGGTAAACACAGCCAGCGTTAACGATATTTCCATTTAACTCGTCCTGATTACTTGTGCACTGTTGGACGAAGCAAAGTCGATTTCGTTCCCCGTCCTTTAATCCGGCAAACCCAATACTCGTTTTGCAATAATGTTCCGTTGCACTTCGTTGCTACCGCTGTAAATGGAAGCGGCCCGATAGAACAGCCAGTTCTTGGTGGTCTCTAATTCGTCGGGCTCATAAAAGTCTTGGGTATCTGTAATCGTATCTGGATAGCCACGAATACCACGCAACTGCAGCTTCATATCGTAGTAGGTCTGCTGCAGCTCTGTGCCACAAACCTTGAAAATAGATGTTACCGGACCTGGGGTACCACCTTCGGATTCCTCGACCGCGCGACGCTGCGCCAGTCGGAACGCACCATTGTCCATTTCGTACTTCAGTATCTGCGCGCGCCAGGCAGGATCAGCAATCGTCCCATCCACCTCGCCCAAAGATTGCTTCGCTTCACCAACCAAGGTCATTTCCGCCCCTTTGGCGCCACCGCTAACCAAACTCTCCATACCCGACCGCTCGTGTTGTAGTAAGCGCTTACCAACCGTCCAGCCTTTATTTTGCTGACCAACCAGATCAGCTTTGAGCGCAATCGCATCAGTGAAAAATGTTTCATTAAAAGGTGATTCTCCAGAAATCATGCGAATCGGGCGAACCTCGACACCGGACTGATCCATGGGTAGTAGTACAAAACTGATGCCATCGTGCTTTGGTACATCCGGATCAGTTCGAACCAAACAGAACATCCAATCGGCATTATGCGCCCCCGAAGTCCATATTTTCTGCCCGTTAATCAGGTAGTGGTCGCCATTATCAATTGCACGCGTAGACAGACTCGCCAGATCGCTGCCTGACCCGGGCTCACTGTAGCCTTGGCACCATTCCAGCTCTGCCCGCGCAATTTTCGGCAGATGACGCTCTTTTTGATCAGGCGTACCAAACTCAAGCAGTGTCGGCCCGATCATAGACGTACCGAAACTGGACAGTGCCGGTCGCGCGTTGATGGCAACCATTTCCTCCAACAAAATCATATATTCGTCGTTAGAAAGGCCGCCGCCGCCGTACTCTTTCGGCCAGTTGGGGACGGTCCAGCCCTTCTCGACCATGCGCTCCAACCAGAGCAACGTATCTGGATCCGTAATCGTGATCTTTGTGCTGCCATTGGAAACGGGCCCCGGACCACGAACCCCAGGAGGGCAATTCTCAGCCAACCAGGCCTGCGTATCCGCCCTAAAATCGTCTAACTCCGCCATGTCTTCTCTCCAATTTGTCACCACGTTGACGCCTACCGTCAAACATTTGCTTCAACGCGCAAAATACCTTGCAATTGCACTTCGACGCAAACCACCCTATCGTCTCGCGCCTATGATTTCTCGCCTTGGCATCATCGGAGACGTGCATGCGGAGCATGCACACCTTGCAATAGCCCTCGACTACCTGCAGCGCGCAAAAGTCGATGCTATTGTTTGCACGGGTGATATCGTTGACGGCAAAGGCGACGTTTCCCGTTGTTGTGCCATGCTCGCCGAACACGGGGTCCGAACTGTACGGGGTAACCATGATCGCTGGCTTATCGAAGGCAAGGCGAGGCATGTGCCGAACGCACACCTCGCCTCGGAACTAGACGATTTCAGCCTTAATTTCTTAAACGAATTACCGACCCAAATATGCCTCGCAACAACGCAGGGGCAACTGTTGCTTTGTCACGGTGTCGCCAACAATGATCTACAAAAAATCTGGCCGGGCACCACACGAATGCCCATCGAGCGCAGTTCAAAACTGGATGAGATTATCGCGAACGGTGAGTTCACCTATATGATCAACGGCCATGTCCACTATCGAACGATGATCAACTTTCACACGTTCACGCTGTTCAACGCAGGCACTTTAAAAGGAGATCATCGGCCTGGCTTCAGTATTCTCGATTGCGAAAAAGATACACTAACCGGCTTCGAGTTCTATCCGCAATTGCGTCAGGTACGAAGCCTTGATTTAAGCGCTCCGCCAGAACGCGTGTTCGTCAACACCCTAGACTTCGATGGTGACTGGCATCCCATCACCTTGTACGCCTGAACACGGTCGTCCAGAGGCGCACGTCTAATGTACAATATCCCCGATGACGCCTGTGAATCCCGTTTCGTGCATGCCTCTGGTCCCGGCGGACAACATGTCAATAAAGCGTCCACTGCTGTTGAACTCAAAGTCTACCTACAAAAACTCGGGCTACCTCCAGGCGCCTTATATCGGCTACGCGAAGCCCAACGGAATCGTATAAATCGGGAAGGTGCGCTAGTCATTCAAGCCGACCAGTTTCGTTCTCAGCTAAAGAATCGCAAGGCAGCGATGGAACGTATTCAGGCCATCATCGATCAAGCCATGATTCAACCCAAACGCCGTGTCGCGACGCGGCCATCTCGATCCGCTAAAAAGAGACGCCTACAATCAAAGAAAAAACGCGGACAGGTAAAGGCGAATCGGCAAAAACCCGGTTTTGACTAGGTAAGACAACCATGACATTACTTGAACGTTTACAAAAAAGACTAGATCTCAATGCCCGTGGGGAAGATACGTTTATCGGTGGCGCCGGTGCCGGCGGCGTCACCGATAATGCACGCCTTTTCGGCGGACTCCTCGCAGCGCAAGCAACGGTAGCTGCCCTGCGCACAGTCGCAGCGCCCTTGGCCCTACATTCACTGCACGCCTATTTCTTACGCCCGGGTCGAGCAGAGCGTGATATTACCTTTCGCGTTACGCGGACCAAAGAAGGCAAAAAATTCAAGGTTCGATCTGTCTACGCGGAACAAAATGGAAAAACGATCTTCCAGCTACAAGCGAGCTTCCAAGCGCCAGAGGATGGGCCAGAGCACGCTACCGCCGCGCCCCAAGTCAGGGGGCCGGAAGACTGCCCAAACAGAGATGAACTTCGCGGTCGTGACAGGCACACAATGCCGATCGATG
Source organism: Pseudomonadales bacterium (assembly GCA_029244465.1). GTDB lineage: Bacteria > Pseudomonadota > Gammaproteobacteria > Pseudomonadales > Azotimanducaceae > UBA4421. Next base: position 12,906 of record JAQWQN010000110.1, on the reverse strand, counting down.
TCCGCATGGCCACAGAAATCACCGCCAAAACTAATTTACCGCCCGAACAACACGTTTGGTTGAAGGCAAACGGCGAGATTGCTGACGATCCTCACTTGCATATCGCCCTCGTGGTCTACGCCAGTGATCGCACTTTACTCGACACAGCCTGGCGCCCGCATGCAAGCCTTGGCGAGCACTCAGGCGCAAGTCTCGATCATGTGATGTGGTTTCACCAAGCGCCGCGCTTTGACGACTGGTTGCTCTATGATATGACCAGCCCTGCTGCGAGCAACGCTAGAGGCCTAGCGTTGGGACGTATGTATAACCAATCGGGACAACTTATTGTCAGTGTCGCACAAGAAGGCTTGTTGCGCGTTCGCCCAGCTGGAGAAAAAGAATAGTCGACAGGATCAGATGGCTGGGATGCGACCTTGAGTAAGCAAATAGTCTACGGCGTCAGTATTCTGATAATTGTTACCTACATGCTGCTCCGACTGGCACCTATTGATCCTGTAGAGCGACGACCGGGCACAGGACTGTCCGGCACCCTGACAAAACCTATGGACCTTGATTGGTCCGCACTGCCATCACGCTCAAAAATCTACTTACAAACCAAAACCTGGTACGGCATCCCCCACTCTGTCACGACAACGACTATCGTCGACGATGGTGTTCTGTACATTCCCTGCGGTCGCTGTGACCGAAAGCGCTGGCCAAAAAACGTCACCCGCGATCCTAATGTTTTGCTTAAGGTGCAAGGCAAGCTTTTCCCTCGTCGGGCCATTCTTATTACTGACGTGGCCACTAAGCATCGCATCCTCGATGCACGGCATGAAGGGGTCACTCTCTATCGTATGGACAAGCCAGCTCACTAGCGACTAATCAGCATCCTAGAAACGCGCGTTACTGAACATTAGCGAAAACATAGATCGCAACGGCGGACACAACATCACCCAACCTAATCGCCTCGCCTACCGTCAATCTATCTGGCACGCCGGCGAACACCAAACGTCGGGTATAGCGATCTAGGCAAAATCCTTCTTTCAGCCTAAGTCAGAACAATGAGATTTGTTTGTCATCACCTATAACTTGCGCAAAGTTCAATCCAAGCGCTTCAAGCACCGGCTCTGCCACAGGTCGAATTTGCTTTTGCACATAATGTTCGCGATCCGGTGGGTGTGTTCGCTCAGTATCAAGCTCAGGACCATGTTCTGTGACGACGTAGCGAACAATTCTTGGTGGTGGTGATGTACTCTTTTTAACCGCTTGGACGTGCGGTGGTATGTTAGTCGTATAGGTGTCGACTGATTTGCGCAAACCCTTACGATAGATAAACTGATCATCGCAATCGCCAGCCCTAACAGAGGACACTTTCTCGCGCAAATAATCCACAACCGCATCGCCATTGAACAGCCTCGTAAACAGTTCTTTTTGCACCTCTTTAGCAAGATCTGTCCAATCCCTCCGGACCACCTCCATACCGACAAATTCAACTTCATCACTTCCCGCTTTAACACCCGCGTAACGCTTTCTCGCACCTTGGCCGCCACCACGCGTCTTGGCCAGAAAGAGGCGGGTATAGAGCTTTTCGTACTCAAGCTCAAGACGGCTCTGCACTCCATACTGCGTTTCAAGATAGGCCGTTAAGTCACGGTTAAAATTTGTGACCAACACCTGAATTCTGGAATCAGCTTCCGGCGTATCTTCAGCGCCAGACGCCACGAATACACTGTCCGTGTCCCCATACAAGACGTTATACCCCCGCTCGGCAAACCAATCTCTACTCCAATGCAAAAGATGGCGCCCCTGGCTTGTAATCGCGTTCGCGATATTGGGATTATAGAAACGGCAAGCGGGCGTGCCCAAGACCCCATAAAAGGAATTCATCAGGATCTTGATGGCTTGAGAGGCGACCTCGTCCCCTTTGGCTTTAGCTCGTGCTCGTTGTGGAAAGAGGTTGTCTAGGATGCCGGGTAAGATCCCCGGCGCAGTGGCAAACGCCGTTCCATCCTGGGTGTACACCGGTTCGGCTTCCAGCCTTGCAAGACTGTGACCCAAGGGGTCGATGTTAAAAGTTCTAATGATGCTTGGATAAAGGCTTTTAAAGTCACAAACCCAAACATTCTCATGCACGCCCGCTTGAGGTTCAAATACCGCGCCACCACCCTGGGCTACCCGCCCCGCGCCTGGTGCTACAACACTCGGCGCACTGACATTCCGTTTGTGTAGTTCCGCGAGGTATAGAAAGTCAAAGGAAGCAATACTTGCCGCAACTCGATCGGGTGTCATCCCGGTCAGCGAAGCGCGCGCAAAAGCAAGTTTGATTAAATCGAGTTTTTCCACGATAGCCAGCGCGAGGCGCGCGTCCGTGCGCGCATATTCAGTGAATTTAGGCAAATCGCTGGCATACGTATCGAGTATTTGTGCGACCTTATCCAGTCCATCCTCACCATGACCAAGCGTTTTACCCTCGCCGAGAATCGCCTGGCTAACCCCATCAAGGGTATAATCATCCACGCGCACAAATGCACCGCGGACAAGATCCATTCCATCTAACACCATCCGTCCGGGTATCATCGCGCTGCCACTACCAAAGTAACCCTGTGCCGGCCGGATTCGCATCTTGCCGCGGTCTCGACCTAGCTGCAGATCGTAGCGCACCTTAGATGCGATGTTGGATAACACTGCGAGGTCAAAATCAACGACGTTCCAGCCCGTCAAGATGTCGACATCAAGCGCCTGCACAAGTTCGGCAAAGTGGTGAAGGGCATCTTTTTCGGTAGGCACACCAATAGCCCGATCAGGCATCTGCCTCGCTTTGGGATCCACGACGACAACCTCATCCCGACCCAGTCCAAAGTATGCAATGGCCAGAAGGTTGTTAGCATCCGGCGTCGTTTCGATATCAAAGGAAAGGACCCGCGGACGAGCATCAACCCGAGCTGGCGCAACCTCTGGATTTTCGAACAGCCACTTTGTGCCCGTGCCCGGCACGGGCTGGCCATGGATCCTAATGCCGCTCTTAATGTCGCGATCAATCAAGTAGCGCATGGCAAATCGCACATCTGCCTCGTAAGTTTTTAAACCTCGCCCGTGTAACTTATCTCGCACGCCAGGTGCATCACTAGGCAACTTGACCTCAACTTTTATTAGTGGCCGGCCATCGAACGCTTTTTTCGCGGAAGGTTTCATGGCAGCACCTTCAATCGTATCCACGCTCTCCTCGTCCACGTAGAAGTGGGGGCGCTGCCGCGTATCGCGTAACGCAAACGTCTCACCATTCTCCAAGCGCCCGAATAGGTAAACCACTGGTACACCATTTTGAATCCGGTACGTGGCCTGCAGAATGAAGCCGTTATACGCCGTCACAACTCCGCCGATTTTACGATAGCAACCATGGCCATAAGTTCTCTCGGATCATGGTTATGCCGGCACCTCGGCAAAAAATACATACCAGCGACTACGCGTGTACGCGCGGCTACTAAGACTCCCTGCACGCCCCGCAAATTCGCGCCAAGGTTGAGTACGATCGACGCGACAGCGGCCATTAGAATCTTATTCATCAGCAAATCTTACCCTACTGAACTGACCTTGCAGCACCACTTGCGCATCTGTACTCAGGGTGATGGACCGAATTCGGAAAGTAGCGGTGTTCAGCCTGCAGCATATCCGCGGTACGCCCGCATCACGCGCACCCCGCATGATGCCTCTGAACTTGCAAAACCGAGTCAGCCACGATGACAATTTTAAACTCGTCATTTCACCGGTGCTGCAGCAATTTCGGAGTGAACCCAGGATAAGGAGGCTTGCAACCCTGTCTGCCCGTCGCGGCCTCATTTGCAAGCTCGTCGCTCCGATTGACTACGCCCTCAAAAATCTGTCTGGTTTGGCCACGTCCGAACCACCGTTTTAGCCAGGGTGTGCACTGTCGCGACACACAAGGTAGGATTCTGCTCAGGGAGGAATAGATATGGATTTAGCGTACAACCAGCAATACACAGAATTTCGAGACGAGCTTCGCTCATTTTTAGAAACCCATGGGAGCGAATCACCGCCCGCTCACGAGCGTGGCAAACCTTCATCGCAAGCCGTCGCATGGCAACAAAAGTTGATCGAACACGGTTATGCCGCTCGCACGATCCCCAAAGAATACGGCGGCTATGGGGCTGAACCCGATATTCTTGAAGCTCACATCATCGCTGAAGAATTCGCTCGCGCCGGTGTGCGTATGGGGCACAACGGTGACAACCGGTTGGTCCCAACAGTGTTGGAGCTGGGTACCGAAGAACAAAAGCAATGGCTAATTCCTCCCTCTATCCGAGGAGAGATGAACTGGTGCCAGGGTTACTCCGAACCTGGTAGCGGCAGCGATCTTGCCTCACTGACGACCAAGGCAGAACTCGACGGTGATGAGTGGGTGATCAACGGCCAAAAAATCTGGACGTCTGGCGCGCAACACGCAGACATGATTTTTTGTCTCGTCCGTACAGAACCGGACGCTCCCAAGCACAATGGCATTAGCTATCTGATCTTCACCATGGATACGCCCGGCATCGACGTTCGACCACTCGTCACAATGACTGGCGAAGCCATTTTCAACGAAGTTTTCTTCACAGACGTTCGCGTCCCTAAAGATCAGATTGTTGGACAGCGCGGCGAGGGGTGGTTTGTCGCTAACAACACCTTGAAACACGAGCGTGGCGGCCTTGGCGACCCAAACCAAGCCGAGTCCCGCTTTCACGACATAGTCGAAATCATGAAACGCGAAACGATTGATGGTCAACGTCTCATAGACAATCCCGTTTACCGCGATCGGCTCTTAAAACTACAAGGGAAAATGTTGGCAATGAAGTTCAATGGTATGCGAGTCCTTTCTCACTTTGCCAAAGACGAAGAGCCCGGGTTGCCGCGTTGGATCGTTAAGTTGAATGGTTGCGAGCTCAATCACCAGATGGCGAACATGGCGATCGACGCACTCGGTGAGCTGGGTGTTTTGTATGACGACAGCGCTCATCTGCGGGACGGCGGCATGTGGCAACAACGCTATATGTTGGACCTAGGCCTAATCATCGGCGGTGGTACTGCGCAGATTCAAAAAAATATGATCGGTGAACGAGCTCTTGGATTACCCAAGGAACCCAAGTACGAGCAGCAGGCATAGGAGGGCCGTATGGATTTTGCACTTACTGAAGAACAACGCATGCTGCAAGACAGCGTCAGTGGTTACTTAACGAACACCTGTTCCATCGAGATCATCCGAGAAGCTGCCGCGGCTGGCCAGGCACACAATACAATGCTAGCGCAGGGTCTCGCCGGGCTCGGCGTCACTAGCATCTTAGTACCCGAGGATTTTGGCGGTGTCGGGCTCGGTTTCCTCGAAGCCGCGCTTATCTCTGAAAGCCTCGGTGCGGTCGCCGCACCAGTCTCCTTTACGAGTACCGCTGTGATGGCCCCTGTCGCGTTACTCAACGCGGGCTCCGAGGAACAGCAAGAAGCACACCTCCCGCGCATAGCCGCAGGAGCCGCTGTGTACGGTGTCGCGGTCACAGAACAAATCGGCCGACGAGACAGTGACGGTATTCAAGCAGCAGACGGAAAACTGCAAGGTCAGGCAATGTTTGTACTTGAAGGCATGGATGCAGACCAAATTATCGTTGCCGACAGTATCGGCGCACTCTATTTGGTCGATGCCACTGAGGTTAAAAAAACCGCCCTCAAAACCATCGATCGCACCCGATCAGTCGCAAAAATCGAATTCAGCAACACCCCTGCAGAACTGCTCCCAGGCTCAGCAAGCAGCCGCGAACCACTCCTAGCTATGATCGATGCGGGACGGGTCATGCTGGCAGCCGATACCCTTGGCGCCGGACAAAAGATGGTGAAAGACTCGATTGCCTATGCAAAAGAAAGGCGGCAATTCAATCGGGTCATCGGCTCGTTCCAGGCTGTGAAACATATGTGTGCGGAGATGGCCGCAGAACTCGAACCCTGCCGCGCAATGGTTTGGTACGCCGCCCATGCGCTGGACGCGATGCCAGACGAAGCGAGACTCATGGCCTGCCACGCTAAAGCACACTTATCAGAAGTTGGCCAGTTCGTGGCAAGAACCGCAACCGAGGTCCACGGCGGAATGGGAATGACCGATCTACTTGGACTGCATTACTGGTTCAAACGCATCGGCCTAGACCGGCAACTGCTCGGTGCTCCTGAATTGGTGCGGGAAGAAGCCGCGCTAGCTCAAGGATGGTTGTAGAGTCTAGATATTCACTGCTCTGTTAGAGCCAGCTGATTCCAATTTTTCAGCTGGCTTTTTAGCGCGTTCAAGCTGAAGTTGCTGATGCAACACTTTAAGCAATTTGTTTTGTAACTCTCGCTCACGCTCGAGACTCGACACATTTTCCCGCTGACAAACAAGGTCTGCAGAAGCCTCTTTAAGGCCGGTATCCAATCGAGCAGTCTGTTCTCTCAGCGCTAAAACTTCTGTTTCCAACGCTTCCGCTCCCATAATGGCCTGCACTTCGCCCGTCGGATGATTGCCGGTCGCTTCGAGCTCAGTCTTAAGCGTTGCAATTTCGCGCAATAGCTCTGCAATAGGATCGCTCACTTCATTTTCTCGTTCACCCGTTACGGCCAATAATGCCGCGGCCCCTTGCGCGTGTACGAAGTGATTTAGCTGGCGTCTCTGTTCTAGAATCTCACGCTCTTTCTCACCCAGTTCTTGCTCCCTGACCTGCAGCTCTTCGCGTCGTTCTTTGATTTGGGATTTCAGCTTTCTGAGCTGGTCATCTCGGCCCTGGAGGAGAGACTCCAGCTCCAGCACTTTTGCCTTTGCATCATACATCACCCGTTGCGAGCGCGCTGTTGTTCGCCGGCTCTGCCAATTTCTATAAAGCCACCCCGCGCCAAAACCAATAGCACTGGCAAGAACGAGGTAGACAAAAATTTTAATAATCAGAAAGCTCATACTGTGCCACCAAGTACGCGAAATTCAATTCTTCGATTCACGCGTCTACCTTCATCGGTCTCGTTGCGGACAATAGGCTGCCTCTCTCCATAACCAACCGCTCGCACCCGCTCGGCCGGCACACCATAATTCACAAGGTATTTCGCTACCCGATCAGCACGGCGTTGACTGAGACGCCGGTTTATTTCGAAATCACCCGCATTATCCATATGAACTGCAACTTCGATCGGGCCCTTGCAGGCACGAATGATCATCGCCAACACGGAAATTGTCTCGAAACTAGAGGCTACAACTTCCGCCTTGCCAGACTTGAATCGGATGCCGTCTTTGCTCGCATAATTGTCGAGCGCTTTATGGCAATACCCGTCTGCACCGATGACCTTAATCTGGTTGCTCACGCTCGCAACACCAAAAACCCTCGCCACTCGTTCAGCGGCGATATCGCCCGCAGCTGCGTCAGGCGTAACACCGGTCAGCACAATTGCTTGGCCATTCGCTTCCACACCGTACCAGTAGAGCTCGTCGAAATTAAGCGCAGCTGTCACCGACGTCGCAACTTCTTCTTCAATGGCGGAAGCTTCGGAGAACACACAGACGAAAAAAAGACACACCACCAGCGTGCCTGATCCTGTCAGTATTTCAAAAGGTGAAAAGCGAAAATCTAAGTCCACGGATCCGTATACCAGGTCAATTGCACCAATTTTCGGTTTTCCCATATGAAAATAGTGCGAACGCCATCACAGGCTGTCGACTCGGTCGACGACGCACAGGCAAGTGCGGAAAAAACTGGGGGAATCACTCCATCAGAATCATTCTCTGGGGTACAAACCAGTCGACTTACAAGCACGGCAACCGCTCTAGAACAGCACTAAGTTAGCGGCTAAATAACGGCGCGCCCCTGGTTCCTCGTTGGCGAGCAGCACAACTTACCGTTCGGCTCAATTTGTCGAACCGCAGGCCCATTTCGTGCTAGTTGCGCTCGTGCCCACCCCCGGTAAACTTGGTTCCAAACAACAAAGAGGGGAGATGTTTTGTTCCATTACACCGGATTATTAGCACCCGGATACTTTGCACGCATCGGCTGTTCATTATTGATCGCAGGCTTAGTTGTAGCGTGTGGTGAAGCACCCAGTGTTTCTACTGAAGAGGCTGCGGTTACTGAACTGATGCCATCTACGCGCGCAGCCGAAATCCAAGCGTCAACGGCGACCGTTAACGAAGCGCGCATTGTCAAAGCTGATCCTCAAAACTGGCTGAGCACCGGCCGTACGTATGACGAGCAACGACACAGCCCCCTCGACCAAGTGAGCACTGAAACCATCGGCGATCTCGGCCTTGAATGGTATTGGGATACCGGTACTAACCGGGGACTCGAAGCAACACCGATTGTCGTTGATGGGGTCATGTTCACTTCCGGTAGCTGGTCCGTCGTTTGGGCTCATGACGCGAAAACCGGTGAGCTGCTCTGGGAATACGACCCAGAAGTGCCGCGTTCTTGGGCTCGCTATGCTTGCTGTGATGTCGTCAATAGAGGTGTCGCTGCTTGGAAGGGCAAAATCTATGTCGGCTCCATAGACGGTCGTTTGATCGCGCTAGATGCAGGGACAGGCGAAGTCGTTTGGGATACAAACACAATTCTTCCTGACCGCCCCTACACCATTACAGGTGCCCCTCGCATCATTAACGACAAAGTCATCATCGGCAATGGTGGTGCAGAATACGGTGTACGCGGCTATATCACTGCATATGACGCGGCTACCGGTGATGAGCAATGGCGTTTTTATACTGTCCCCGGCAACCCCGATGATGGTTTCGAGACCCCTGATATGGCAGAGGCCGCGGCAACTTGGCGGGGCGGCAAGTGGTGGGAAGTTGGTGGCGGCGGCACCGTCTGGGACTCGATGGCATTTGACCCAAAACTGAACCTGCTCTACATCGGCACCGGTAATGGCGCGCCCTGGAATCGCTACATTCGTAGCCCTGGCGGCGGCGACAACCTATATCTCTCTTCCATGGTGGCGATCGACCCAGAAACTGGCCTTAAGGTATGGCACTACCAAACAACACCCGGTGATACCTGGGATTATACGGCTGTACAGCACATGATCCTGGCAGATATCGAACTCAACGGTCAAACCCGCAAAGTGATCATGCAAGCACCTAAAAACGGTTTCTTCTACGTGCTGGATCGCACCAATGGTGAGTTTATATCCGCCGAAAAATACGTGCCGGTGACCTGGGCAACACACGTCGACCCCGAAACTGGACGTCCCGTAGAGAATCCAGACGCGCACTACGCGAACGAAGTGAAGAACATCAAGCCCGGGCCTCTAGGCGGGCATAACTGGCATCCCATGACCTACCACCCCGGTACGGGTCTCGTTTATGTTCCAGCGCTAGACCTCGCATTCGATTACGCACAAGACAACGCGTTCAAACACTCGGCTGAAGATTGGAACCTCGGGGTAGATTTCCGCACCCAGGCGCCACCAGATTCCGCTGAACAAAACATCGAGAACCTGCAAGCGATTAAGGGTTTTCTGACCGCCTGGGATCCGGTCGCCCAACGGGAAGTTTGGCGTGTACAGCATGCGACTGCTTGGAATGGTGGCCTGCTCTCCACGGCAGGAAATCTTATTTTCCAAGGGCGCGCAGACGGACAGTTCGCCGCTTATACAGCGGACACGGGTGCGCTCGTTTGGGAGAGTCCGGTACATGTCGGCATCATCGCCGCACCCATCACCTATAGCATCGATGGCGAGCAGTACATCACGGTCGTAGCCGGTTGGGGTGGCGCTTATAGCGTGGCGAGCGGTGCGCCGCGACATCGAGAAAACGTCCTTTCTGAAGGTCGCATCTTGACCTACAAGCTTGGCGGTAAGGCCCAGCTGCCTAAACCAGAAGTCACTTATCTCGCCGTGCCAACTCCGGTAGAAATGGAATACACGCCAGAACAGGTTGCAAAGGGCAATGGTCTTTTCCATCAATATTGTGCCGTTTGCCATGGCCCTGGCGTTGGTACCTCAGGGCCTATTAAGAACCTGATGTTCTCCACTGCTGATACTCACGCTGCTTGGAACGGCATCGTTCTCGGCGGCGCGTATACAAACAAAGGTATGCCAAGTTTCAACCACGCTTTGGAAACCGACGATGCCCAGGCCGTTCGCGCCTATGTCGTTGATCGCGCAAAAACCGTCATCGCCTTTTGTGAATCGGTCTACAGGGAGCAATATCCAGAGGTGTTAGATACCGCGTGTGAGATCCCGCACGTTAACAGTGGTACATCACCAGCGGGTGGTCAGTAATTGATAGGATCGCCTAGGCAAGCTACTGCACGGGTGGCCGCGTTCGCGCGGTCACTTCCACAGCGATCGGCAAATGATCAGAGATGCGGTCGCTCAGGACCTGATGCTGGCTGATCGCCAAGTTTGGCGAAACCAATATGTGGTCAAGCGTCTGCGAAGGCTGCCAGGCCGGATAGGTCGGTGCGGTCACCTCAGCAGTCGTCAAATCCAGACTTTTTAGAGGCGAGTGATCCATCAGCTGGGCTGCATGCGTATTCATATCGCCCATCACCACAACCTGGCGCTCATGCGCGATCTTCTCGGCGATATATGCCAGTTGACGCTGACGTGATCGACCACCTAATGACAGGTGAAGCATAACTACAACCAACTCATCACCGGCAAAAGGGACCCGGACGATCATTGCCCCGCGCCCAGGAAGTGCGCCGGGTAACTTGTGGTCTTCTAAACCAGACAACGCTACGCGGGATAGCAGGCCGTTACCGTGCTGGGCAATCGGTCCTAGATCTCGGTTCAATTGTGCATACCAGTATGGGAAGTGCGCCGCTTGGGCCAAGTATTCAACTTGATTCACAAAGCCTGAACGAATGCTGCCGCCATCGATTTCTTGCAGAGCGACTAGATCATACTCACCAATCAAACGCCCAACGTGGCGTAAGTTCTTGAACCGGTTTTCATGCGGCAGGACATGCTTCCAACCCTTCGTCAAATAATGACGATAGGCGGTGGTTTTAATACCAACTTGAATATTGAAAGAAAGAAGCTTAAGAGGTGTCTCATCACTGCCCGTTGCCAGAGACACATCTCGCTCTGGCATTTGACAGTATTGATTCACTACCGCGTCAACTAGAGACGCTTTCTCCCAGCGTCTTGCCCATGCAACCATGCTGTGCTCCCATTTTGGAAACCCAAGTCTATTGCGTCCTTTGCCCCTAAACTGAGGACTAAGCTGCATTTTATAATTCCTACTGCTAACGGAACTTATTGTTGGCTTTGGCGTTCTTTTGCGACGAGAAAATCTACCACTTCAATCATTTTGGCATTACCACCAGCCATCCTACCGTCTATGCGATATTTGCCATTTACGATCATGGTCGGAACACCCGTGATCTTGTAAGCCCGCACCAGCGCTTTCGCCTGCTGCACACGGCTGCGGACCGAGAAAGATTTGTACGCTGCGTTGAAATCCAGCTCATTCACCCCAGCAAGCTCCTCGAATATCGGAGCGAGTACTCCCGCCTGACGCAGATCTTCGTTCAAGGTGTGAATCCCTTCGAACATTCGGTCATGCACCTGATCGGTGACACCGAGTGATTCGGAGGTGTAAAACGCCTGCGCCAATAGCTCCCAATCTGAATTAAAAATAGCAGGTACTGCATAAAAATCGACATCATCCGGCTGACGCGCATGCCAAGACTTTACGAACGGATCGAAATTGAAGCAGTGGATACACGCATACGAAAACATCTCTACCACCTCTACCTTATCTGCATCGCGGGTATCGACCGCAATTTCCAAAACCTCGTAGTGGGTTCCCGCAACAAATCGCTCGCCCAGTACAGATTCCTCAGCAACTGTACCCGCACTAAGACAGAGGGTTACTGCAAGCAAAACGCTGCGCCATAAGGTAGGTACCATCAATCTTTTCATAAACACTCCCTTAGCGTGAGCCAATCAGTTCGACGCCAAAATTCCAATTTTGAACAGCGCATCAGCTAGAAGAACAGCTAGCCATTGAGCGTTTAAGTTTACGCGAAAAACCTGAATCAGGGCTTAATCGTCTGCTGGTACCGGGTTGACCAAGTGCAACTAGATTAATTCAATCCTTGCAGGTAATCCGCTAGAACGGCAATTTCCCCGTCCGTCAGACCGTGCGCCACACCTCGCATCATGCCACCGACATGATCATCAGAGCTTCTCCGGCTTTCTCGATAGGCAGTCAGCTGAACGATCGTATATTCAGGTGATTGTCCTGAAATTCTTGGGAAGCCTGCCTGAGCATTACCAACCCCAGTCGGACTGTGGCAGGCAGAACAGGCCGCCACATTCTTGCTGGCAATACCACCTCGATAGATTTGCTGAGCTTTTGCTATTTCTTCGTCGGATCCAGTCGCCTGCCCGATCTTTGCCGGCAAACTTGCGTAGTATGCAGCCATATCTGCCAGCGACTGTTCCGTTTTGTCCGTAAGTTGCCCCGTCATCAACAAGATCGGGCGCTCACCACTCTGAATCAATTTCAGCTGGTGCAACAAATACTTCTCATTCTGTCCCGCGAGATTCGGATATGTAGCGTCCAAGCCCGAGGCACCATCCTGACCGTGACAAGCAGCACAGGCCATTGACTGATCTTTACCGGCCGCCGGATCTCCTGCCGCAAGGCCAAGCCCTGCGAACCCAAGGCCTACAAGTAGCACAATTGTGCGAGAAAATATTTTCAACATCCGCTGGGTTCCAAATTCGCTGTAACTTCTCAAATCGATCTCTTTGTCTTTCTTTCTTTCTTTCTTTCTTTCTTTCTGCGTTTAATTTCGCCCGAAGGGCTCAAATCTTGTACCCTTCGGCCACGACAGAACAAAAGCGGCGCGGAGTATATAACAACTATCTACCGCCCTCACCCGGATTTTACCGTGCCAGACGCAGATCGAATACATGCCG
>JAQWQN010000087.1 GCA_029244465.1 Pseudomonadales bacterium | reverse complement strand
GTAACTCATGTACCTAGACCCGAGGACTGGCCGGTAATGCCCGTCGAATATTGCGGCTTTATGCTCCAGCCGGTAGGCTTCTTCGAACGCAATCCAACCTTAGACGTGCCGCCGTCCAGTCATTGTAAGTAGGTCTTATTGAAGATGTCCCGTTAGGTCATCGTTATCGCAGTTTGGAAAGCTGGTCTTGCCGCGATACGTTCAACATAACCTTTTAGGCTAGGCATCTCATCCGAGACACAACCCAGTCGGTTGCTCATGAAGCAAGCATGACCAAGCATAATATCAGCGCCAGAGAAGTCGCCGATCAGATAGTCGTTACCTGCTAGCGCTTCTTCAACGGGACCTAGCGCTTTTGACAGCAGTCGCTGTGCTTGGCTAAGCGCAGTCTCATCACGTCGGTCCGGCGGCAGCAGAACCGTTTGCACGACAATGGTATTCACCGGTGGCATTACCATGCCCTCGCAGTAGTGGAACCACTGCAGGTATGCGGGATACTCGGCAGCATCAATCGAAGGTTTCAAGCCACCGTTCTTGTGCCGTTCCAAAACATATTCGACAATCGCCCCCGACTCATAAATTGAGATGTCACCATCATCCAAGACTGGCACACGACCCAATGGATGACGTGCACGATGTGCATCCGATTTTAAATCGCTCGGATGAAAGGCCATTTTGTTAATCTCATACGGAAGCTCGAGTTCCTCGAGCAACCAGACGATACGTCCCGCGCGTGAGTTCGGTGCAAAGTGAAGTTTAAGCATGTGGTCTCCCTTCCAAGCGTTCTATTTACTACCAAGTGCAGTATATCTAATTCTCTAGATCGCTCTATAGGTGTCGTTTCCACGTTTATTAGAAGTCGATACAATAAGGTTGGCTCGCAAACGATGTTTGCCAGAACCTACCTTACGGCCTGCACCAGAAACTAATCAGGACTTCGCGCAACGGACATGGCTTCGATGTCACCTAAACAACGCCTAGGCTATATGCTCGCGCTCATCATCGCTGGTGAAGCAGTTTTCGCGCTCCCCTTTCATATCGCGCGCTTCTTTCGCCCGACAATGCTTGAAGTCTTCGGGCTGACCGCTACCGAACTTGGAATCGCGCAGGGCGTTTATGGCATCGTAGCCATGATCGCGTACTTTCCGGGCGGACCGCTGGCAGATCGCTATCCCGCTCACAAGCTCATGGCACTCTCTTTATGGAGCACTGCGGCTGGCGGTCTATACATGGCGACCTTCCCAGACTTTACCGGTTCAATGCTGATGTTTGGCTTCTTTGGGGTCACAACCATCTTACTATTCTGGGCTGCGCTTATCCGCGCAACACGAGGCTGGGGTGGCACCGATGCGCAAGGACGCGCTTACGGTTTACTGGATGGCGGACGTGGCTTTCTGGCAGCAGGACTGCTATCGATTGGCGCCGCCGTATTTACCTTCGCCTTCCCGGATGACTACGCAGCGGCCTCAATGCCTGAAAAAGCCGCCGCTTTGCGCTCTGTCATTTATGGATATACCGCTTTTACCGCCTTAGCTGGAATCTATATCTGGTTCGCACTTCAAGGGATCGAAGCGGTCTCAAGCCGCGCGCAAGTAGGGCGCCAGACTACTATTTGGGCACACATCATGCCCGTGCTGAAACTACCCACTGTCTGGTTACAAGCCATGATCGTTGTCTGCGCGTACGTAGGTTACAAAGGCATCGACAATTACTCACTCTTTGCTGTGCAAGGTTACGGGCTCGACGAGATTGAAGCGGCGCAACTACTGACCCTAGCAGCCTGGCTGCGTCCAATTGCGGCGTTCGGTGCAGGTTATCTCGGCGATCGAATTGATATTACCCGCGCAATCCTCATCTGTTTTAGCCTATTACTTATCGCTGACCTCCTGTTCGCGATCACAACACCCATCTCCGGGGCATTTCTCATCATGCTCGCCAATGTCGCCTTGACCTGTATCGCAGTCTATGGATTGCGCGGCTTGTATTTCGCTATTTTTGAGGAGACCAGATTATCGCCGCTAATGACTGGAACAGCCGTCGGCATCGTCTCTGTCATCGGCTATACGCCAGACATTTTTGTCACGCTGGTCGCAGGCATATTAATCGACGCAAGCCCGGGGCTTGAGGGACACCAGCATTTCTTTTGGTTCCTCGCCTCATTCGCGCTACTTGGCATCATCGCTACTATCGCATTACGCCGCATTGGCCGACACACCTCCTCGTTCACCAACTCACAGGACACCACCTAACCATGCAGGAACATCCAGTTTTATTTCATGCCGCCGATGGCGTTGCAACAATTACCCTAAATCGGCCGGAAACCCTAAACGCAATGAACAATGATCTCATGCAAGGGATCACAGACAGTCTCAAAACAGTAGAACGGGACCATTCGATCCGAGCCGTCATCATTACCGGCCAAGGTCGCGGCTTCTGCGCAGGGGCAGACCTGGTCGGCGTCGCCAATCCAAAGTCAGCGCCATCGATTCGCACGAATGAAAGTAAAGATACCCCCGACCGCAAAACAGACCAGGAGGGCGACGACACGTTCAACACCGCCATGCGCGAACTCATGAACTGTCCTGTGCCAACAATCGCGCGAATCAATGGGCCTGCAGCCGGTGGCGGTTTCGGATTAGCACTTGCTTGTGACGTGACTATCGCCGGACACTCGGCCTTCTTCGTAGCCACCTTTGGACCTAAGCTCGGCATCGTTCCCGATATGGGCGCAACATGGAACATTCCACGGAGAGTCGGTCGTGCCCGAGCACTGGGTTTAACGCTTCTCGGCACCCGCTTAAGCGCCGCTGATGCAGAGCGTTGGGGTCTGATTTGGCAATCCGTTCCTGATGACAATCTCGACCAAGCAGTCGCTGACGTTGTCGCCATTCTAAAGCGCTCTTCACCGGCAACAGCAACGCGCATAAGGCAAACCATCGATGCAGCCCTGGATAACGATTTTAGCGATCAGCTAGACCTAGAGATGACGCATCAAGCTGTGCTGATTCCACGCAACATGCAAGCGGGAGCACGCGCTTTTTTAGCGAAGAAAGAACCCACCTTCGGGCCAGAAAGAGACTAACTTTACAGTGCTGCCCATCGGGCTACCGCGGCTTCAGCAGTGAGAAACTCTGCGCCGCGGTCTTTTAACTCGTGAAGAAGACGATCCAACATGATCATTCTGTGGCCACGACCAATAACAAACGGATGAAGCGTATATGTCATCACACCACTTTCTAGATATTTGGTCATATAATCATAATCTCCTAACCAATTTGCCAACACATCGTCAGCGCGAGCCAAACCACTACCACGAAAGTATTCGAAATGCGGAAAATCGTCGGCGGACCAGGAAATGGGTAATTCCCAAAGCGCCGACGGCTCACCAAACTTTGGTAACTGTCCCGAGACGACACGATCACCAGTACGAGCCCGATAGGGCAGATAGTCGTGCCCCATCATGCTGCTATCGTAAACAAACCCTTCTCCCAGTAGGATCTCAATGCTGTTCTCACTAAGATCCCAAGCCGGAGACCGATAACCACGAGGCTCCATGCCGGAAACTCGTGTTATCGCCTCGATGCCTCGACGAAGTTGGTCAATCTCGTCTCCTCGACTCATACCTGCCGGCGAGATATGGTCGTACCCGTGATGCCCTATTTCGTGACCCGCGGCGTGAATGTCGGCGCAAACTGCAGAGTAGGTATCTAGCGTAATGCCGGGCACGAACCACGTTGTTGGCAGCGCATGCACGTCAAAGAGCTTAAGTAATCTCGCAGCGGCAACGACACCGAATTCACCGCGCGATATCGGTGTCGGACTATTCTGTCCCATCGCCGACCAGACCGAGAAGGTATCGAAATCTAACGTCAAACAGACACAGTGTTTAGCCATAAAGAGCGCCCCTTATCGCAAGTCTAGTATCAACCTGTGAGCGAACGGACAATCAAATACAATATCGAAGGTGCAAGCAAACACCCTATGCCCGTATAAAATGTCGCCGTCAGAGCGCCGTACGGCACGAGGCGCGGATCCGTTGCGGCAAGACCGCCCGCCACGCCGCTGGTCGTGCCCATTAAACCGCCGAAGATCATCGCTGATTTGGTGTTGTTCAAGCCAATAAATTTGGCCACTGCTGGTGTCCCAACCATGACCAGAATTGACTTGACCAAACCAGCACCCACACTGAGCGCGATGACTTCGCTACTCGCACCGAGTGCAGTACCGGTGACGGGACCAACGATATAAGTCGCCGCACCGGCCCCGATCGTGCTGATATCGACCGGATCCGTATAGCCAAACGCAACCGCAATGAGCGCACCCACGGTAAATGACAGTACCACACCCAAAACCACACTCATCATGCCGACAAAGCCGGAACGTTTGAAGTCGTCAAGATCCGCACCGAACGCCGTCGCAACAATCGCGAAATCTCGAAACATCGCGCCACCCAAGACACCGACACCAGCAAGAAAACCGATATCTGCTAGACCTTTCTCCCCACCTGCAACAAGTCCACCAACATAGGCTAGTATAAGCCCTATGATAATTGCTATCGCTGAACCATGGAATTTACCTTTGGATAACACGTCAGATAACCAATACGAAACCCAAATGACGAGCCCGACAAACACGAACGCGGTGATCAGGTTCAGCTTGGTCAATGCTTCAACGACACTATCCATTGGAACTTGGCTCGCTATCTACTTTTTCTTGGGTTTCCAGAATTGGTAAGGGCTCTGCAGGTTCACCGATACGGCTTAACAAAGGGATCATAACAAAGCTCGCCACGACAGCAGCGATACCTGCTAATAATGCCAACGGCCCACCTTCTATCGCACCCAGTACATTCTGCTTAGCAGCCATCGCGACGACAATCGGAATATACATGGCGCTCCAGAACGAAATACCCTGCCCTGTCAACGCACCCAATTGAATACGTTTGTTGGATTTGCTGGCAACGACAACGAGCAACAGCATCGCGATGCCAACACCACCGACATTAGCTTGCACACCAATTGTCTGACCTATGAGGTCTCCCAGGATGACACCTGCCAGCAGGCAAATGCCGAGTAACGCAACGCCGTAGACGATCATCGTTAGTTGCTTCGGATTACCGTGCCGGAGCGGACACCGGTGTGCTCGTCATTCTCTAGAATGACCTCACCATTACAGATTGTCGCTTTATATCCGATCGCTTTCTGGATAAGTCGCGGTGCGCCATGCGGAAAGTCGTGGACCAATTCTGGCTGACGCTCAGAGACATTTCCCAGATCCACCACATTGATATCAGCCCGAAGCCCCGGCGCGAGAACACCACGATCTTGTATACCGATTACTCTCGCTTGCGCGCTCGTCAATTTACGCACGGCCTCTTCGATCGAGAAGACTGACTTGTCTCGCACCCAATGACTCAACATGAAAGATGTCCAACCTGAGTCCATGATCTGACTAACGTGAGCACCCGCATCGCCTATACCTGGTAATACCCAATCTGCTTTCAAAAACTCACTGACTGTGTCCAAGTTATGGTTAAAAAACCGCACATGAAACAGTGCCTGGCCCTCGCTCTGGAGCGTGACATCTAACCAAATTTCGAATGGATCCCGCCCGCTGGCAGTGGCTTGTGATGCAAGGGAGTCCTCCCACCCGCCGGTGTAATTAGGTCGGTCGGAGTCACCTAACCAATAGGTATGTTTCATCCGTGCCACAAGCGCGACATCTTGTTGTGCATCGGCGACGAGGCTCGCCCGAAACTGTCCATCCTTGATTCTTGCTAACCGATCCTCAAACGAAAGGTTTTTAAGTTCACGCCAGGCACCATTATTAGCTGGGAACAGTCCTGTTGTTAGCCCAGAGAGGAAGCCCCCACTTCGCGGTAAGGTGAGACCAGAAACATCAATACCATCGGCCTGCATCTGGGCAACAGCCGAATCAAACCCGGTTAGATCGCCCTTGTCTGTTGGTTGATAGGGCGCGCTGAAAAGCAAACGCGTACCCGCAGTTTTCGCTTGATCCGCAATGAGGGCCATTTCATCGTCTAGCTTTTGATAGTCCAGCACGAATTGCAGGATCCCTTGATTGGCACCAACGGCTCTAGAAATTGCCGAGAGCTCATCAGGCTTAGCGAATGTGCCTGGAATCGATCGGCCATCGGGCAAGACGTGCGCCGGTAATCGATTTGAAGAAAACCCAACCGCTCCCTGCTTAATGGAAGCACCAACCAAATCCGCGATCTGCTTGATTTCATCCTCACTGGGATCTTCATCAACGGCTCGCTCCCCCATGACATAGAAGCGAGAAGCGCAGTGCCCGACTAGGCCCGCTAGATTAATCGCCGGCTGCAACCGTTCTACTGAGTCCAAATACTCTCCGTAGGATTCCCAATCCCAAGCCAATCCTTCGAGTATGGCACGGCGCGGAATGTCTTCAACCGTCTCCATCATGTTGGCCAGAAATTCATGCCCATCTGCTTTGCACGGCGCAAAAGTCACACCGCAGTTGCCAATCAATGCTGTCGTGACGCCGTGCCAGGTCACAGGCGTCAGCAGCGGATCCCAACCAGCCTGAGCATCAAAGTGAGTATGGAGGTCAATAAACCCCGGTGTAATCGCAGCCCCATCCGCATCGATTTCTCGCAGTCCTTTACCTTCGACTTGACCAACCGCCACTATCTGACCGTTGGCAACCGCGACGTCGCCACTAAACGGCGCCGTTCCAGTGCCATCAACTATCTGTCCATTGCGTACGACTAGATCATGACTCATATGATTCCCCTATCCTCAAATTCACGATAGGTCGATCATAATCGAAACCTAAGGTGTCTGCCCCGCTTTACGCACCGCGGTGATGTGGCTCATAAAAGTCGAGTACGGGTCCCTTTGGCAGAATGCGGGGCGGCCGGCTACCAAAGTAAATGCCCTTTATCGCCTCAAAATCCACTGTTTCTGCAACGCCAGGGTATTGATACAGGTCACGCGTATAGGGCCAAAGATGAGTGAACTCCTGCAACATGTTTCGATTGCAACGAAACTGGCTGTAATAGGCTAAATCGAAGCGAATCAGCGTTGCGAAAAGTCGCCAATCAGCTTCTGTCGGTGAGTCACCACACAAATACCGTTGCTCAGCCAGCCGACTATCCAACAGGTCAAGTGTATTAAAAAGCGTATCGTACGCTTGTTCATAGGCTGTCTGTGACTGCGCAAAGCCGCAACGATAGACGCCATTATTGACCGTGCGGTAGACAAGCTCGTTGAGCTCGTCGATTTGTTCGCGTAACGCCTCCGGATAATAGTCAGCTAGTGTCACTCCAGGCAACCCGTCAAAGGCAGAATTGAGCATGCGGATTATTTCAGACGACTCATTGTTAACGATCGTTTGTTGCGTCTTATCCCACAGCACCGGCACCGTACAGCGACCAGTAAATAGATTGTCTGCATTGGTATACACATCGTGCATGTGATGGGCATGCAGCAAGGACTCACGTGCTTCACCGAAGGTCCAACCCTCAGGTCCCGCAGCGGGTGCAGTAAGCGAGACCGATATGTGTTGTTCAAGCGACTTCAATTTTCTATAGAGGAGCGTTCGGTATGCCCAAGGACAGCCTGAGTTGACAAACAGGTGATAGCGGCCAGATTCGACCGCAAACTCGCGACTGGACGGCGCCACCCAAGCTCGGTATGGCGATTCAGTGCGAATAAATTCTCCTTTGGATCCTATCCGTCTTAGTTCTTCATCACGCCATTGACCACTTACTAATTGCCCCATCATGCTCCTGGTTGTCGCAACAACCACTCCTTTGGTCTTTTTCCGGCTGAGCCTAACAGACTTTTCTCAATCGCTGCAGTGGTGCGCAATTTCGGTTGGCTTATTACGGCTTAATCCTTAAGCTGATTTTTCTTAAGATACAAATCTTGGATATATGGGGCAGATAAGGGTGAAAAAATTAACAACGACCTTTGTGTGGCTAAGCATTGGACTGTTCGTCGCAGCCTGCGGACAAGAACAAGCTGACAGGACGCAAACCGATTCTATGCCAGTTACAATCACAGAAGACCATGCCGGGGCAGAGGAGCAAACGACGACGAGTAGGTTTGGTGGCGCACAGCTAACAATGCCACCAGATACTGTCAACACACAGCCGCAGGCTAATGCTCAACGGCAGGCTTTTTTCGGCGATCTACACGTCCACACCAACTACTCATTCGATGCATTTGCATTCGGCACGGTCGCGTCTCCTTATGATGCCTACCGCTATGCCAAAGGCGAAGCCATCAAACACCCGGCCGGATTTGATGTGCAATTGCGAGCCCCGCTCGACTTTTACGCAGTGACCGACCATGCGATGTTTCTAGGTGCGGTCATGTCCGCTGCCGACACAACGTCTGCATTCTCCCGCTATGGACACGTACAAGAGCTACACGATCTCAACATGCCCTCTAACCAGAATTTCGAAAGCCTGCCGCAACGGGTCACCGCATTTAGTACCTTCTTACCGGAAACGCTGCGACGCATTACTGAAGGTTCCGTCGACGGTGACATGGTGAATCAAATTGTTAAAGATGCTTGGGCAGACATCATTGCTGCCGCGCAGACACACAACGACCCAGGTAAGTTTACAACGTTTGTCGCTTATGAATTCACTTCTTCAACCGATGATCGCGGGAACTTACATCGCAATGTCATTTTCCAGGGCGCCGACAAGCTTCCGGCAATGCCATTCTCACGTTTCCACAGTCAAAACCCAGAGGGTCTTTGGGATTGGATGGATGGTTTGCGTGACAACGGCATCGAAACACTGGCCATCCCACACAATTCAAACGGTTCCAATGGCCAGATGTTCAAGATGGTTGACTGGGCAAACAACCCGGTAGACGACGAATGGGCGCGCAAACGCATTCGCAACGAACCGCTCGTAGAAATCACACAAGTGAAAGGCACATCAGAAACACACCCACTACTGTCTGACACTGACGAATGGGCTGATTTTGAGATCATGCCCTATCGCGTAGCGACCACACTCTATAGCGAACCCAAAGGTTCCTATGCACGCGAGGCGCTTTTGGATGGCTTAACGCTAGCCGACTCAGGTATAACCAATGCCTACCAGTTTGGCTTTGTCGGCGCGTCAGATACGCACACAGGTGCGGCGTCATTAGATGAATCTAACTTTTTCTCCAAAGTCGGCCTGCTAGATGCTGATGGCAGTCGTCGCGGCTCTGTTCCAGTTTCAGATGGCGATGCAGAAGTGATTAAGGCAGCTGGTCGTGTCAACGTCAAAGATATTGATGGTTCTAACTATGCGACGGGCGCTTACGAAACCTGGAGTGCTTCCGGCCTAACCGGGGTATGGGCAGAAGCCAATACCCGCAGTGCTATATATGAGGCCTTCCGGCGAAAAGAAACGTTCGCAACATCCGGACCAAGGATAAAGATTCGCCTATTTGCAAGCTCTGACTACCCAGAAGATGTGCTGACAAGCGGGGCTGCCCTAACGACTGCATACAAAAAGGGTGTCCCTATGGGCGCAGAACTTCACACTGCCGGCGAGGACGCCCCACAGCTCATCGCCATGGCAACCCGAGATCCAAATTCAGCGGCATTACAGCGTCTGCAAATTGTCAAAGGTTGGACTGCAGATGGAAAAAATCATGAACGTGTCTACGACATCGCCTGCTCTGATGGCGGTGCGGTTGACCCAGACACGCAACGATGCCCGGATAACGGCGCCCAAGTAAATCTCAGCAATTGTGCAATCACTCAAAATGTAGGCGCAGCCAACCTTGAAATGGTATGGCAAGACCCAGATTTCAATCCTAACCATCGGGCATTCTACTACGCGCGCGTTCTTGAAAATCCGACCTGTCGCTGGTCAACTTGGGATGCCATCAAAGCAGGTGTACAACCCCGCTCGGACCTAAAGAAGACACTTCAGGAGAGGGCTTGGACATCCCCGATCTGGGTGTTACCGGTTGCCGCTGGCCGCAGTTAGCTGTCCAGGCGGAGTCGCTAACCCACTTCGGATTTTATCCGCGTATAGCACTCCGCCAATACACTCAACATTTCATCAATGCTGCGCGCACCAGCCTGAAAGATGGCCGTTGCGTTAAGAGAGCCACACTCTATACCCCAACTGTTAACTTCAGCGGCACGTTGCACAACCCGATCCAGATCTGCATAGAAGTCTTTGTCTGAATTATTTCTTGGGGGTACCGTCAGCATCATTTGCGTACCCAGGGAGGCAGGATCTCGCCCATTAGACGCCATACCCGCCTGTATTGTTTGTAGCGCATTCTGGACGACATCAGCATCTTCAATCGCCGGCGCTAACCACCCATCACCATACTTGGCGACCCGCGCCAGCGCTCGCGGGGCAACGCCCCCAATCCAGATAGGCAATCCACCAGCCTGGATAGACTTAGGCTCCATGGCCATAGCAACCGCCGTGTAATGTTCGCCTACGTAATCAACCTGCTCATCGCGCCAATAGCTGCGAATCAGTTCAATCGCTTCATCCGTGCGCGCGCCTCGGTTTGCATAGGGCTCGGATAGCGCTTCAAACTCCGACGGTTGCCACCCGACACCTAAACCGAGCCGTGCGCGACCATTTGACAGTGTATCGAGCGTCTGGAACTGTTTAGCGACTAGGACCGGCTGCCGCTGGGGCAGAACAAGCACCTCCGTGCCAAGGCCAATTTTTGAAGTCACGGCCGCGAAATGCGACAGTGCCATAAGCGCTTCCAAAATTGGCATTTGCGCAGGGTATCGCGTGCGACGTTCTGTCAACGGGTAGCCCATGACGACATGATCAAACACTTCTAACTGATCGAATCCAATATCTTCGATCGCGGTTGCCATCTTTCTAACTGCCTCACCACCCTCGCGATAGGCAACACTCGGAAATTCTACAGCCAGCTTCATCTCACCCTCCTACAGTTACTTGTATCCCATAGATGCAAGATAACAAAAAAGGTGCGGCCAACAGAAGATCAACCGCACCATCGGGAACGACTTAACACTTTTTATAGGGGCTTGCGATCTACGCGATCGAGCCAGCGGCTGGGCTCACTAGCGTTCCCAACGAACGGAAAATCTGACGCTTAAGGGATCAACCGGATGGAAGTGGACATCTTCTACACCGCCTTGTCCTTGCAACGCAGATTCAAAAAAGTAGGCAATGTCGTCATCTTCAGCGTCAAAAACGTTAATGACCTCAGCGCTTAAAACCCACTGGCCAAAGTCGTAAGCAAGCCGAGCGTTGATTAGAGAGGTTTCATCGTGCTCAACGCTACCGTCTTCGATCAAAGGGGCATCACCAAAATGACGGAGGCGAAGGCTCGCTTCCAAACGCTCGCCGACATACGTCAATCCAGCCCCAACCACCTCGCCGTGCGCGTTCGGTATTTGGTTGGCGTTCGATGGCACACCGGTGAATTCGCTATCGACTACACTCGCTAAAACGTCAGCAGTCCATTGGTGATTTAGGTGCCAAAACGTATTGAGCTCGAGTCCGGTGCGTTTTGACCCTTCGCCCGGCTCCGTAGACCCAGAATCACCGACGAACAAAAGGTCAGAATCAGACGCCAGCCAAAAATACGTCAGGGTTGTCACTAAGCCCCGCCAGCCCTCAACACGAACGCCGATTTCAGCGCCCTCCTGTTCAACGAATAGATCAACCGAATCCGCAGCCTCTCCGGATGCGGGATCGATCGCAATCGTCACCCCGCGCACATCATTCGAGTGAAAACCTTGACCCCAGTTCACGTACAACTCAACGTAGTCGTTGACACTATAGGCTACACTCAGACTGGGCAAGA
>JAQWQN010000080.1 GCA_029244465.1 Pseudomonadales bacterium | reverse complement strand
CTCTTAAGTGGGCTAAGAACTGGTCAGAAATAAAGGTCTCCCACTGCGCACCACCTGGGGCGTCCAGATACCAGGACAAAACCCCCGTGCTGGCTGTTGCCACAACCATGGGCTCGAGCACACCCTCCTGCCAAAGCCCTTCAAACAGTGGTTGCGCTTCGATGAGGTGATCACGACTTGAACCGCCGCCATGCAGGTTCAGACACAAGGGCAACGGTTCACTGGCTTGGTCATAGCCTGGAGGTAAGAGTACCGCTACCGGTACGGGTCCTGGCACGATGTTTGAGGGTAGGCTGTAGGTCTTAATTAGTGACGTCGTCATTGCTTGTCCTTGCTAATAATTGGTTCTCTCGCCCAGGTACAATGTCGTGGTGCAGCTTTGCGTCTGAGTGTCACACAGCGGTCTCGGTTTTACTAATGCGACCAGTTAGGACCCGCGCTAGAGCAAGCAACGGAGCGGTGTGCCGGTATCACATTGGAATGTATCTGGACGGTTGTTGCCTCTAGACCGAAGCGGTTGGTTTACCGATTAACAGCGCTTCTGGGCTGCATATTCGTAGTTAATTATGCTAGTTTGCGGGCTTCGTTATCCGGGTTAGTGACGAGGGTGACCACGATGAGTCAACGCGAACTTCAGCGCCGGGCGGCGGATACGCCCAGTGAAGAGCTGGCTGAGATCCTTGCACGCGATGGTTGTGTGGTGCTGAAAGACTTCGCTTCTGAAGATCAGGTGGCATCTCTCATGGCTGACCTGCAACCCTTCGTCGAGGCCACAGCCCAAAGTCGCAGTGACTTCAGCGGTCTTAAGACGACCCGGACGGGGGCCCTGATGGCGCGTTCGCCGCGCTGCCGGGAATTGGCGATTGACCCTCGTATTCTCGGACTGGTCGAGACGTTTCTCGGCCCGTATGCAAATACTTTTCAATTACATGTCACCCAGGTAATACGCGTTTTGCCCGGTGAGAAGGCTCAGACGCCACACCGCGATCGTTGGGCGTGGAGCCAAATTTTCACCCCACCGGATGTCGAAGCCCAGGTGAATCCGGTTCTTGCCCGGCTCATGGCTGAGATAGAACCGCAGTTGAACATTATGCTGGCTCTGACCGACTTTACGAAAGAAAACGGCGCCACTCGCGTCGCGCCGGGTTCGTCTCAGCTTCCTGATCAGGCGCAACCTCCCGAAGAGGCGTTCGTCTCCGCGGAAATGACTTCCGGTTCACTGCTTGTGTTCTCCGGCTCGGTCTTGCACGGCGCCGGTGCCAACGAGAGTGAGCATGATCGCATCGGGCTCAATATTGACTATACGCTTGGTTGGCTTCGTCAGGAGGACAACCAGTACCTTTCCTGCCCGCCGGAAATCGCCAAGGACATGGACGAAAAGCTTCAGGCCTTGCTTGGCTACGTGACAGGTGGTCCCTCCATGGGGTATTTCACACCACCGCTGCCAGCCGGAGAAGATCTGAGCTCGCCGCAACGGGCTCTCCAACTGCCATCGAAACCGGTTCGTCTCGATGCCAACGGTCGACTTGAGTTTGTTGAGTGAGAGGCGTGCTTGGCAACGGACCATCTATAGCTATTGCAGCGCCAGGGTCAGCCGAACGATCTTACAGGCGCGCTGACTACGGCGCGGATTGCTGGCTCTTTCCTGAACGCTTGGCCTGAATGCTTGGCCTGAACGCTTGGCCTGATCGCTTGGCCTGATAGCGTTGTGAGAGACGAGTGCCAATCGTGGATTGTGTATCTTTCTTGTGCAAAGGCATCTCAATGGATTACAACGTGCTAAAGCGAACTAAAATAAAAAGGAAGAACTCATGAAGTTAACGGGCAAGGTATCACTCATTTCGGCCTGTGGCAGGGGCATCGGTAAAGAGATCGCGTTAACGCTGGCAAGAGCAGGGTCAGATGTGGTCATCAATTCGTTCAGCGAAGAGAACACGCAGGCGCTCGCGAACGAGATAGAAGCGCTTGGCGTAAAGGTGGTGGCGGTTGCCGGTGACGTAACCACTTCTGTGGTGATCTTAGAGATGGTTGCTGCTGCCATCGAGGCGTTCGGTAAGATCGATATCGTGGTCAACAATGTAGGCGGTGGCTCAGCCAGCGACATTGATGACAAGGATAATCCGCTAGCGGAGGTCGAGGCGATCTGGGATGGAACGTACGCGATGAGCTTGAAGGCGCCGGTACTGATGTGTGAGGCTGTGATGCCTCATCTCATTGAGCAAAACTCCGGCAAGATTATTAATATTTCGTCCCTTGCCGGTCGGTCGGGCATGCCGCATGTGGATTTGGTGCCTCTATCAGCCAGTTATCATAGTGCGAAAGCTGGACTGATTCGCTATAGCCAGGTGCTTGCGGATCAAGTGGGGCGCCATAACATTAATGTCAATGCGATCTGTCCGGGCATCATCTACACCGATGGCTGGCGTGAGATTTCGGAAGAGATGGTCAAGAATCATCCACGCTTCAAGGGAGAGGACCCGCGCGAGTGGTTTGTCGGTATTGGCGAAGGTAAATATGTCGGGGAAGGCCTACCCCAGACAGCTATGCGGCGTGAGCAAACGACAGGCGATATAGCGGAAGCTGTGCTGTTTTTAGCATCTGAAGCAGCGGCCAATATCACAGGGCAGACTCTGAATGTCGACGGCGGAATGGCCAAGGACTAGTCACGTCGAGATCAGCTAGCGGGGTGTCGATGCGAAGAGGCAGCGGGCTAGGAACTTCGCGGATACGCGCGGGTGTCGCTCGTGCCGTACAAGATCAAAATTGATCTGTTGTCGTCGAATAAGGGGGTTAGGCGCGCAAGCGAGGCTTGCGACACCGGTTGCAGCATGGCATGTGCGAGTCGGTGCTGAGTAATGGGCGTCTAAAAGGGCGATCTATCTGTTGCAGAGAACCTGAACATGCAGACCTTTTTTCGATACTCGGTCGGCTGCTCGAAAAGCATGGAGGTAAAGGCTATTCAGATCCCGTGCCCTCACTCCATGGCAAATCCGCGCGCTTTGAGATAGGCCAAGAATCCTGCCCGATGCGGCGTTGAATATTGGCGCGCCTTGTCCTCTGACCAGCCATAGAACTCAGCGACACCGAAGCGATCAATTTCACGCTGACTCTGCTCGGGGATCGAAAATCGGGCATCGCGCGCTCGGTCATAGGCATCGATCAGGTTTGCTTGATCAGTCACGCTGTAGCGTTCACGATGAACTGTCAGCGCTTGCGGCAGGCGCATGCTGACATAACCCGCTCGAGCCGGATAACCTACACAGAGACCCGCGATGGGAAAAACATAATCGGGCAGCGCTAGCAGTTCCGAGAGGGCCTCTATGTGAGACCGAACCTCACTGATTGGACAGCAGCCAAGTCCGACAGACTCAGCAGCCAGAATAAACGTCTGCATGACCAGAGCGGCGTCGACAGCCGCGTTCATAAACTGATCAACGTTATCGTTTGGAAACGGCTTTTTGCGCAGCTTGGCTGCCAAACGGGTGCGACTGTGATCTGCACAAAAAACCAGGAACCTCGGCGCCTGGACAATCCACGGCATGGTCGGTATCCACGAACCGATTTCTGCACGAGTCACGACATCATCGATGATCACGACCGATGCCTGCTGCAAGTCGGATTTCGAACTGGCAGATAAGCCGCATGCAAGTAACACATCTAGCAAGTCGTCTTCGATTGGTTGCTCGGTATATTGTCGGTGTGTACGGCGTTCGAGCAGCGTCGTCAACTGTCCCACAGACGCCTGCTCAGCACCGGCTTCGGGTTGCACGCCAAAGCGATTTTCGATCAGTGTGGGAATTGTTTTGGTCATGTTTGGCTCGCGAAATTGCAAAGGGAATAGTGTTTGTCATGACCTAACAGAAGCATCATGCTGGTTAGACGCAGCGGCCAAGGGGCGATATAGCCGGGTCAATTCACCTCGGTTTGCTCGGTAAGATAATCGGCTAAGTCCGCCGTGTGGGTCATGTCAAAAAAATCGACATTACGATAGGGCGAGTTAACAACAATCCGTCCTCGTGGGTTGCGGTAATAAGATTGCACACCCGAATGTGTCCACACCATGTTTTTATGGGCATCGTCGACTCCCTCGTTGTACGCATCGTGCACCTCTTGCCGGCATTCGACACTGCGCAAGCCTGCAGATGTCATCTTGCGGATCACGTCCATAATGTAATGCATCTGCATTTCAATGACGAAGATCAGGCTGCCACCGTGGCCCGGTTGTAGGTTGGGACCGTACAAGGTGAAAAAGTTGGGAAAGTCCGGGATGACCGTCCCCATGTAGGCCTTGGCATTGTCGTCCTCCCACACCTCACGCAAAGAACGTCCCGATCGGCCGACTGCCTCATAGGTGGTGATGAAACGCAGCACATCAAAACCGGTGGCGATTATCAGGACGTCCGCTTCATACTCAGTCCCGCTGCCAGTGATCAATCGGTTCTCCTCGATACGTTGGACGCTGTCGGTAACGAGATTCACCTGCGGATTCCGCAGCATGCGGTACCAGCCATTATCCATCAGCATGCGCTTGCCGAATGGCGGATAGGTTGGCAGCACCGAGTTGAGCAACTCGTCAGCTCTGTCACCGAGTTCTTTCGTCACATACTCGGTAAAGTAGGCACGGTGGGCATCGTTTTGGGCATTCAGTGCGCGCTCAGGGTGTGGCCAATTGGGATCTTTCTGTAGGGCGTTATGAATACGGTCATTGAAGGTCCAGCCGAGACGCACGCGGTACCAAGCCTGGTAAAGGGGTACTTCGTTCATGAGAAACCGAAGTGGTTCGGGAACCTCGCGGCGAAACTGTTCGAAGGGCGCTGCCCAATGGTTGGAGCGCTGAAAAATAGTTAACGATGCAACATCGTTTTGGATCTCAGGAGCGATCTGCATACAGCTCGCGCCGTTGCCAACGATAGCCACGCGCTTGCCGGTGAGATCTGCATTGTCGGGCCACTGTGCGGAGTGCCAGGACTTGCCGGTAAACTCAGCCAAACCCTCTACTTCGGGATAGACTGGTGGATTGAAAATGCCGGCCGCCGAGATGACTAATGATGCATGCACGGTTTCATGCGATCCATCGGCGTGAGTCACTTCTACGGCCCACCGATGCTTCGCGGCTTGATAGGTTGTTGTGTTCACTTCCGTGTTGAAATGAACATTTTTCTTCACATCGAAGCGGCTAGCAACGTCTTCTAAATAGGTGTGTAACTCGTCGCGCAAAGCGAAGTACTTTTTCCAGTCGTAGCTGGCGAAGGAGTATGAATACAAATGGTTAGGAGTGTCCACACCCGCGCCGGGATAGCGATTGTCCCACCAAACACCGCCCACGGTAGCGCTCTTTTCATAGACCGTAAACGGTATTCCAGCGGCATCGAGGTTGATCGCGGCGCAGAGGCCGGACACCCCCGCACCGATGATCACGACACTAAAATTTGCAGGGGTATCGATCGGGGTATGGTCAAGAAAGGGTAGTTGGCCGAGCTGTGCGGCGGTCATATTGCCATACTCGGAGGGTACGTCTTCAGCCATAGTGACACTGAGCATGCGGACTAGCATGTCATTAGATGGATCCGGTATGGCGGTGGGTTTGCCTGCGCGCCAGGCAAGGATCGCGGTCAGTGCGGCTTCACGCACCTCGAGTTGGGCCGCGTCCGTCAGGCCACCTGTATCATTGTCTCCCATGCCACGCAGTCGCGTTGGTCGATATGGTGGCTCAAGCCAGCGCTCCTCACCGGTCAGCTGGACCAGAACCATCAGCAGCGTGGGGATATTAGCAATTTCGATTGCTTGCGCGAATAAGCCGTCGTCCGATTGAGATTGCTCCACCTCAGCTTCCTTTTTCTGTCGAAAGACTAGATGCTACAGGGCTGAGGCGTTCACGTCAGGTCGTTCGAAATGGTTGCGGCGTCTCTGCCGCCGACATCCGTGCGCTGGCTTTCTAGCAACTTAAACCCGCATGGGGAAAAAGCCTTAAGCGCAACAGCGGGGATGTCTTCGCTCGCTGCGGCGGTCTGGTTGGCATTCGACCTGCGAAGCTCTCCCTGGCGCAGGGCTGGCGGATTCTCTGTTTGTGCTAACAACCATGCATTTAGTGTTTTTTAAATCGATTTACAGCCGTTTGTTGCGCGGCTCTTGGCTGGCCGCAACCACCGTCGCTAGAATTGCTTTGTCAGATCACGAGGTAGTCCATCCAGACCTCGGAACAGTGCCGCTAGGAGTGGTTGATGGGGCGTACCCCATTTACTCAGAATATGGTCAAGACTGGACGGAGCGGTTTGTGCGAGTTTTTCTGGTCACGGTTACTTGACCGTCGCCAGCGGGCTATCTCCGGTAGAGTAAATTACAATTCGCGCTCATACGGGGAGGAATCTATGTCAGACATAAGAGATGATTTGAAACGTCGTGCCGAGCTTATTCGACGCGATATGGGTGGGGCCGGCCGTGTCGAGACCCTGCGTGCAGAAGGCAAACCGACGATCCGAGAGCATATCGACGGGCTGTTGGATGAGGGAAGTTTCAGAGAATTGGGCACCTTCAGTCGCTCGCTGAGGGTTGAAGACAGAACGTCTACCCCAGGCGACGGTAAGATCGGCGGAGAAGGCCTTGTGCAAGGCAGGCCAATTGCGGTTGCAGGTGACGACATCACGGTCAAGCGAGGATCGAGTTCAATCGTTGGCTCGCGCAAAACAAGTCGCCTGTACCAGCGCGCGCTCGAGATGGGCATCCCGTATATCTACTTCGGAGAGACCGGGGGCGGGCGCATTCCCGATCTGATTGGATCGGAAGGCATCTCAGAGGCGTTACCCTCCCCAGACATCGCTGCCAGGCGGCGAAAAATTCCTATGGCAACGATTATCGTTGGGCAGTCTTTTGGTGGTTCCTCATTTCAATCTGCATTTTCTGACTATACGGTGCAGGTACGAGGATCCGTACTGGCAGTTACCTCGCCGCGTGTTTTTGAAATCGCGACTGGCGAGATCATTGGGTTTGAGGAGTTGGGTGGGGTAGATGTCCATGCCAAGCTGACGGGGCAGATTGACCTAGGCGTGGATACGTATGAGGAAGCTTATGATTCTGTGCGGCGATGGCTGTCTTATCTGCCCTCTAATGCGTGGTCGGTCGCGCCAAGAGGCGAGGCCATGGCCAGAGGCCGTTGGGATCGCGATGAGTCACTTGCGGCATTGGTGCCAGAAGCACGACGAAGGGGGTACGACATGCGAAAATTTTGTGCTGCATTGCTTGATCCTGATTCGTTTTTTGAACTGCAACCTAAATTCGCACGTAATCTAACGACGGGGTTGGGTCGCCTTGACGGCTGGCCGGTAGCGGTGATTGCGAATAACCCAATGTTTTCGGCGGGCGTGCTTAACCCGGATGCATGCGATAAGGCGATTAGAATGATGTGCCTGGCTGATGCGTTCAACCTACCCCTGATTTGGCTGATGGATGTGCCTGGTTTTATGGTCGGTCGCAAGGTTGAGCACGAGCGCATGCTCTTCAAAGCTATCCGGATGGTGGAAGCGCTGTGCAATCTGTCGACGCCGTCCTTGTCGGTAGTATTGCGCAAAGGGTTTGGTTTAGCCTACCAGGCAATGAATACATCAGGGATGGGGGCTGTTGGATTTTACGCCTGGCCCGGTGCAGAGATAGGTTTTATGGATCCGGATGTGGGGGTCAACGTGGCATACGCTAGCCGGCTCGAAGAGCTTGATGGTGACGACAGGGAACGTGAGCGCCAGCACCTCATCGAAGAAGTCGGCGAGGCCACGTCTCCCTACGAGGCCGCGGGTACAATGAGAATAGATGAGGTGATCGATCCTGCGGATACGCGAAGAATCTTAGCTGAAGACCTTGGGCGGCTTGCGACTAGGAAAATCCCTCGACCTGAGGACCGGCCACTCTCCTACTGGCCTACCTGTTGAGTGCTTCTTAGCTAATCGAGCTAATCGAACTAATGACGTGCTGCTGTATAGACCAACACGTAAAAGCAGGCGTTAGCGCCGCTATACTTGTCGTTAATTGCCCATCTAGCATAACTATGTTTTCGAAGGTCATGGCATCGCGCGATTTTCATCCTGTCTGCTGATGCTACGCGCGCCTTAAAAACCGGCTCTGTGGCCAATGCGCAATAGTGCTTTACGACTAATTTGCTCTCTTCATCGGGGTCGGTAGTTAGCATTTCCACGCCATCTTCAATATTGGTGTCAGTGGGGGGGGTTGCTACCTGCGGTGAACTTAAATTCGTGAGAGACATCGAAAGTCGCACCGTCAAGGTCTTGGGTCGTTTGGCCTTGCCATTTGCCAATTTTTCGCGGTCTGCTCGAATGCCCGACTCTTAGGCGTTTCCGTCATTTGAAGATGGCCAATGGTGATCGGCGCGTCTTCAGCGGTTGCAGTTAGTTGCATGAGAACGAAAACGGCAGACAGGAGGCTTAGTTTCACTCGAGTCATAAGAAAATTTCTTCTAGGCTGCCTCGTCTGAATGTAGCCCTGTTCGTTATGTTGTCCAAGCGTGGCAAAGGATCCAAGCGCAAATAGGCTGATTTCGGTGACCCTCATATTCGACGCGTTTGCGTGGTGTTCTCAGGATCCCAAGTGGTTGCAAAACGTCGCGGTGACGCACCGCTTTAGCGTCAATACAAACTTTCCCAACCTAAAATGTAATTGACTTTACTCATTCCTGAGTGAGGATGGTCATGGTCATGGTCATGGTCATGGTCATGGTCACGGAGAGGGTGCTCTGGTTGATTGCGCAAAGTCAATGTGAATAGGTCAAGGGAGTGCCACACGTTCGTAACATGTGCACTCAACAAACAGCTATAAATCGAGTAATAGGTCGGGTCAATATATGACAACAAACAGCGCAGAAAAAAATCCGGTTTATTGGTTCTATGGGTCAGCCTCGGTGGCGTTCGGCATCAAAAATAATGCCTTCAGCTATCTTTTGTTAATCTATTCAACCCAGGTACTGGGTGTCCCGGGCTATCTCGCCGCTGCAGCGTTGTTCATCGCGATGATATGGGACGCTGTATCGGATCTATTCCTGGGCCATTGGTCGGATAAAACAAACTCTAAATTAGGTCGCCGACACCCGTTTATGTATGTCGGACTGATACTCCTACCGCTCTCTTTCTACGCGTTGTTCAATCCGGTTATCGAACTGACGGAAACAAACCGGTGGTATTACTTATTGGCAGCGGCGGTTTTGATTCGCACGGCCGTGACGCTGGTCGAAGTACCCTCTGTCGCATTGTTGCCCGATCTGGTTAAGGATTACGATGAGCGAAACAAGTGGCTGGTCCTGAGGCATGCGTTCGGGTGGTACGGCGGCAATGGCATCCACGTAGTCAACATGTTCATTTGGGTAGGCGCCTATGGTATTGCCGTGCAAACGGGGTACGCCATATACGGTGTGGCCGGCGCAATCATCATTGCGGTTAGCACATTGATCTCTTCTCTCGGCACTCAAAAGGTGGCGTCCGGTCTGCCACGACCATTAGAGAAATTTAAGTTTTCTGAACTATGGCACGAAATCAAGCAAATCGCGCAGTCGTTAAAAAACAAGAATTTTATGTGGTTATTCAGCTATTCGCTGGTCGTTGGCGGTGCGGCTGGTATGTCCACGGCTTTGTATTTATATAACGTGACCTATTTCTTCGAGTTTGACGGGGCGCAAATTGCGTTCACAGGGATTTGCGTCTTTCTCTCTCCTGCTATTGCTTATTGGTTGGCGCCTAAATTAGGGCTGATGCTTGGCAAAAAGTGGACGGCGGTGACGGCTCTATTTGCAGCAATACTCCTGTACCCGATTCCCTATGTTCTGAAACTAGCTGGCTTTTGGTCTAGCCACGAGATCACTGCGTTGGCGCTTTCAAGTTACGAATTGAGCCTCACAATCAACCTGCTCATATATTCGCTGTTTGTGACTGCGGAAGTCGTCGGCTTTATTATCGGCGGGGTCATGCTCGACTCTATGATGGCGGATATCGTCGAGGACAGTGAAGTGAAGACCAGTCGTCGATCGGAAGGGCTGTTCTACGCAGCCCGAAGTTTCGCTGGAAAATTTGTCAGCGCGTTCGGTATCGTGCTCGCGGGTTCGATTGTCTCGATTGTCGGCATGGACGGCATAAAGACGGTTTCCGATATGTCTGAAGAGATGCGCTTAGAGTTAGCGAGTTTCTTTTTGCCAACCTACTGCGGGCTTTATTTTTTCGCCATGTACCTAATCTCGCGATACCAGATCGACAGAAAAGCCCATAATGCCAATCTGGAAATCCTAAAGAAGCAAGCGCAGAAGACGGTTGACGATTGAGCCATTGTCAGCCCGCTGAGAATCAGGTTGTTTGCCTTATCTATCCTGATGAGCCATTGAATAAACGCTAGGCCGGGCCGACCTCGATCCTGATGTATGCGCGCATAACCAGACGTTCTGTGTGTCAGATAGTCACGTGAGCGCAACGTTGCCTCAGGACCTTGGTCTGTCGGTCTCAAACCCAGTCTAGTAGTTGTTTTATCAATGATACGCGCGGGCGCAGCGGTGGTAATGGCTCCGCAATGGAGTCATTGTTTATGTAAAATAACGAAAAACGGTCAAAGACGTATCCGTGTTATAACTATGAGATCTTCAGCTGCTCGATAGGGAACTTGCGATGAATGTCACAGCCCGACTCTCGATTGTATTTCTGTGTGCTAGTTTGTTGTTCCCGGTAATTGCAGATAGCAAGGATTTGAAGACCGTGCTACCAGCAAAAATCAGTAAAGATGATGCAGCAGGAATGTTATTTCAGCACGACAGTATGAAGGCAACCACACATTCAGATGGCCACCAGACTGAAAGTGTCACGACCATGTCGAGCAGTGATGGAAAGTTCAGCACTGGCATGTATCGTTCCGGTAAGACGCGATTCGAGATCAGTCAGCCTTATGGTGTCAATGAGTTTATGTATTTCCTGAGTGGCGGCGTCACCTTGACCTCCAGCGATGGCAGTGTCATGACCGTTAACGCCGGGGAAGCGGTCACCATGCCAAAAGAGTGGACGGGGATCTGGGATACGGAAGGTTACGAAAAGATCTGGGTCATCTACGCGTCTGGCGAATAATTTTGCTTAATGACGCTGACATGGGACGGTCGTGCTAAAGAGTTTGCTCAGCAGTAAATCGATTCTTGTAGTAGCTATGTGTTGCGCCGTGCCGCTCGTGGCGGCGCAGCGCGGTAACGATGCAACCACAACGTCTGCCAGCGGCTCCAACTGGAGTCTGAAAGGCGGCGATTGCAACGGTCAGCACTACTCGCCGCTTGATTAATTGAACACAGCCAATGTGGACCGGTTAGGGCTGGCATGGGCGGCCGATCTGCCGATACCGGATGGCGTCGCTACGACGCCCATTATAATCGATGGTGTTGTCTATCTTTCCGGAGCTTACTCGGTCGTATTGGGGCTTGATGCGAAGAGCGGCAGCCTTCTGTGGCAATATGATCCCAACGTGCGCGACGCAATCGTCGAACGACCAGAGTTGGCATGGCTTGGGCGTGCCCACCGCGGGATTGCCGTTTGGGACGGAATGGCGTTCCTGACAACCGCGGACTGTCGGTTGATTGCCCTGGATGCGGAGCAAGGTACCCACCTGTGGACCCGGCAGACGTGTGACAATGCCTTGGGTTATTTCATAACGGATTCACCCTATGTCGGAGGTGGCAAGGTTTTTGTGGGTAACGGCGGTTCGGAATCGCAGTTGAAAGGACGTGGTTACGTGTCGGCTTTTTTACATGGTGGTAGATCTGGATTGTTAGCCTCATTTGAGGGGCGAATGCCCGGCGTTAAACACAATGTCTACCAGTGGGACGCTGTCTATACCGGTTATTTCAAAGATGATCAGCACAGTGAGGTGCCATTGTTGCCTGAAATGAGGCGTGTTTTGCAGGGCGTGTACGGGACGAATTAGTAACCTGGACAGTCAATCAGCTTTCAGTCTCGTGTGCACTCAATGACTGGCTTGTCTGGCTTACAGTTGGCGTGTGTTGGTCTGCATGATCAGCATTTTTGCGTGCATCAGTAGTTGAGGTGCCTGACGATTCGCTTGACAGGTGGCGTAGTCATTCTTTTGTTTCTGCAACGACCGCCGCCTTTGAATCAGTCAGCCAGCAACCATCTGCTCTGTTGCGATACTCAGTCCGCTGCAGTGATGATACCAATCCGCGTCCCAGAGAACGTGCCTAACCACACATCGTCTCCAACCATTACCGCCATGGTTGCGTTACTGAAAGCGGGATTGGGCCCTGCCCGCCAGCGTTGAACTTCTTTGAGCGAGATAGGGTCGAATGTCGCAGCGACCGAGCCGCGCGGACAGGTAGCGAATTTTTCCAGATCAAAAGCTTCCTTCGTCTCACAGGCGTGATCAATCCAGCTGGGTCCGCCCGTCATAATTAGCCCTTCCGGGGTCAAGTGAATGTTGTCCGGACTAAAATCCATCTTAGGTGTGGCGCGTAACAGACGCATTGGGTTGGTGTTTGAGAACACTGATAGGGTGCTCATTCCGGTCGAAACCACATAGACTTCTGTGCCATCTGCAGAAATTTCGATGCCGTTATTGCCCGGCAATTCCGAGCCTGCCAGTTTCTGAATTGATGTTTCTCCGGGTGACCAGGCGTACACCGCACCGGTCTTTGTCCCCGCGAAAACGTCCGTGAAGGTATCTTCGGGATGCATCAAAACAGTGATGCGCAGAGAACCATCACTGTGCGAGGCGACACTATTGGCATCGAGTCCTGCGGGCATCATCACACAGCCAATCCAGGTTAGTTCCGGTTTGTCGCGGTGGCTGTCAACGTCGAATACTTCGATTGCCTCACGACCACCGTGCCCAACCACATAGAGTGTTGAGCGGCCGCTCTGCGCGCGTCGAATGTTCAGTCCATGCGCGATAAAAGTCGCCGCTGGTGGCGGCTTGCTGCACCCTGGAAATGCACGGGCGTTGTGGTTAGCGCGCGATGGGTTATAGGTCTGAATGATTGCATTCGATTCGCTGTTGATGGCATAGACCGCGCCGCCAGGGCTATAACCACTCGCCAGAAGCCACTCTGATCCTGGGATCAAAACCAAGTCTTCAGCGTTGACGATCTCACAGATGTAGCTCATGTCGCTCGCAGCGGCACATTGCGTTTCGGATGCCTGTGCCGGCCATGCGCTGGTAGAGATCGCGATTAACAAAAGCGTGCGCCAGATGGTCATGTGTTGTCTCCCGACAGAAGTGGGCCACATAAGGGGCGATGCCCAT
Organism: Pseudomonadales bacterium; assembly: GCA_029244465.1. Classification (GTDB taxonomy): domain Bacteria; phylum Pseudomonadota; class Gammaproteobacteria; order Pseudomonadales; family Azotimanducaceae; genus UBA4421. The sequence continues at coordinate 1,189 of JAQWQN010000080.1, read as the reverse complement.
TGTCTGGTATACAATGAACTAGCGGTCTCTGCACTAACTTTCGTAACCGTGCCGCGTAACCTTTGCCGTAACGAGGTTACGACCCTTGCGGCGGCTACGATATTGAGTTCGATCTCAAGGTTTGGACGGTGTGGGAACGGGTGTCATTCCCAAAACAAGCGACTCTCTTGTCGATCCTTCTCAACGGTTGTCGATAGCAAAAGTAGCAGACCTGTTTGACATCGGCGGTGACAGATGCGGCGTCGCTCCGGTTAGGTGCGAGACGCGCTTGTATTCAGAAAGTCTTCGGAGCAAGGTCTTGTGATGTTAATAAACATAGGTCACCCGCATGAATAACTCGTGTCTGAATTCTCGTTGGCTTGCATGTTATGTTTGTACAGTGATGAGCCTGCTACTGGCTTCCGCTCAAGCTGAGCCCCGTCGTATCGCGGATGCTGATATCGCTGACGCTAAAAACGAGGCTGATTGGCTCGCGTATGGCCGCACACACAGCGAGCAGCGTTTTAGTCCGTTGAAGCAGATCAACGCTCAGTCTGTCGGCCAGCTCGGCCTATCCTGGTTTACGGACTTGCCCGGCGACGTCGGCCTCGTTTCGACACCGTTAGTTGTGGATGGCGTGATGTACTTTACCGGTACGATGAATGTGATTCGTGCAGTGGACGCGACCACTGGAGACCTGCTTTGGTCATACGATCCGGATGTCGCCAAAGAAGTAGGTCATGCCAAACGGGTTGGCTGGGTGCACAACCGCGGCATTACGATGTATGGCGACAAGCTCTTTGCCGCGACGTGGGATGGCCGCCTGTTCGCATTGCAGCGTGCCACGGGCAAGCTCGTCTGGAGCACGCGCACATTTGGCCTTGATGAAGCGCGTTACATCACCGGTGCGCCGAAAGCATTCAAAGGCAAAGTCCTCATTGGTAACGGCGGCACAGAACACGGACGCGGTCGCGGTTATGTCAGCGCCTACGACACTGAAACTGGCAAACAAATCTGGCGTTTCTATATCGTGCCCGGCAATCCGGCCGACGGGTTCGAAAACGCTGCGATGGAAAGGGCCGCTGAAACCTGGACGGGGGAATGGTGGAAACACGGCGGCGGCGGACATGCCTGGCACGCCTTTACTTATGACGAGGAACTCGACGCCCTCTATATTGGTACTGGCAACGGCGCGCCCTGGAACCAGCGG
>JAQWQN010000044.1 GCA_029244465.1 Pseudomonadales bacterium | reverse complement strand
AAACTTGCCCGTTGTACGATCAAGCACATAGAAGTAGCCATTACGGTTAGCCCAGAGCATCAACTTCGCGGGTTTTCCCTGCCATGGTCGGTCAACGAGGACAGGCACCTGTACGGCGTCATAGTCGTAGCCGTCGTTAGGTGTGAATTGAAAATGCCACTGCAATTCACCGGTATCTATATCCAGAGCCACGACTGAATCTGAATACAGGTTGTCGCCAGGGCGTTGCGCAGCATTCCAGTCCGGGCCTGGATTGCCGATTCCCCAATAAGTGAGATTCAGGTCCGGGTCGACAGAACCGGTCACCCAGACAGATGCACCGCCGTACTTCCAATCGTCTCCTTCCCAGGTTTCATGACCGGGTTCGCCCGGTCCGGGAATGGTATAGAACTTCCAGGCTTCTTCGCCGGTGATTGCGTCGTAAGCGGCAATGTAGCCTCGAATGCCATACTCTCCACCGCCGACCCCAACTATGACTTTGTCTTTGACGACAAGCGGCGCCATTGTGACGGAATAGGCCAGATCTACCGGACCGACTTCGATATTCCAAAGTTCCTTGCCGTTAATCCGATCGACTGCAATCAGGCGTCCATCCAATGTCCCCATAAATAAACGATCGCCGAGAATGGCAACGCCGCGATTGTTGGCGCCACAACAGACTTGAGCCGCAGGATCCGGAGTATGTCGGTACATCCAAAAGGCGCGTCCGGTGACTGGATCGACAGCCATAATGTCGTTGGGCCGCTGTGTGATATACATGATGCCGTCGACCACGATGGGATTAGACTGCCAAGCGCCGAACACCTGATTTTGTAGCATCCACTCGAGCTTCAGCGCCTTAACATTTTCTCTGTTGATCTGCGTTAAGCTGGAGTGACGTTGGCTATCGTAACCGCCGTTGTAGGTAAGCCAATTAGCGGGTTCGCTGTCTGCATTGATAATTCGCTCGTAGTCGACCTGTGCCGCTGCATGTATAGCGATAATCGCAGTCATCACAACGAGCAGACTCTGTCTGCTGACGATGTTCATGGTGCACTCCTCAAGGTCAAAAGATAGCCAATAACGTCAGCTACTTCCTCTTCAGACAGTTCAGAAGGTTTGTGGGTTGGTTCATCACTAATGTCGTAATGAGTCAGATCAGACTTTTTGAAGGAACGGAGTCGTTCTGTCGAATCGATAATCTGTACGGTGTAAGTGTCTTCGTTGAGACGTCGTCCGGTAATCGTTTCTTCAGACTTGGTCACCAATATGACGGATTTGTTGATTGGTAAGAGGGCCGTTTCAGGCGTCAGCAGAGTCCTGTATAAGGCGCCGGGCGTTCGATGCGATCCGATATGACTTAAGTCAGGTGCAGTTCTCGGGCCGAGGCCATTGATGCGATGGCAGCCGCTGCATTCGCCGTGGCCACGAAAGATCGTTTCGCCGTGTAGCGGATCCCCGATCTTTACCGCCACGCCGTCTGGATCGAAGCCGATTCTGATATAGGCGATGATGCCGTCCAATTCATCCTCTGTTAAATCGAAGCGTGGCATACGACCCTCTGCAGCGCCTTCGACAATGACGCCTTTGATATCATGGTCGGTGACGGCTGTTTTGAATTGAGCGCGGCTTAGGTCAACGCCTTCAATCCAATTGCCCTCGAGGCCGTGGCATAGCGCGCAGTTGTCGATATAGACCTGGTAACCTCTACTGACGCTTTCACTGGTGTAGGCGTGATCGTTCGATTCTGCCCACGCGGTCGTTAGAGAGACGCCGATAATGACAAGTATGCTTACCGGCAATTGCTTCATCGTTGTAACACTCCTCGCTTTCTTATGGGCCAACTTTGCTACAAGTCATACCGAAAACCAATACTCCTAGGGTGCAGGGCGAGTGTTGCTATCCAGTTTGGTGAAATACCGGCCAGCGCTGATCGATTTCGCCATCAGTTACTGTGAGTAAGTCACCAAATTGCAGCATCACGAATTCGCTCTGGGTCGGTCGTAAAAACATATAGTCGTCGACCTGAAGGTCGCTATTGCCTGGGGTCGTGATGGGACTTTGATTGGTACTTTCGTAAAGCGGATCACCTGTTTCAGCTGGGGAAACCATCTTTGCCTTCCACTTACCTCCGTAGATGTAGTAGAGGCGTTCCTTGCGAGCGGTAACGATAGGATTCTGGTCGTAGCGCTTCAAAATTGGTGTCGCGATAAAAAGTGCGGGTCGGTTGTCGAGCAGATGATGGGTGTCAAAATCAGTAGGCATTACGACTCCCGAACCGGCCGACAGATCATTCATCGTTCGGTCCCGTTCGTAGATTTTTAAGGTATGACTGCCGGCGCCATTCAAAGTCATGTGTTCAAGACCCAACCCATGGTTCTTTAGCTGCGCGATAGCAGCATGGTATCGCGTTAGGACCTTTTGTACTTCTGGATGAGAGAGGTCGGCTTTCATGCCGGATAGATGAGGCTCGTAGCCCATGATCCCGGTGACCGTTAGGTGGGTCGGGTGAGCAGTGGCTAACGCGATCGCGCGACCGAGGATTTCGGTACTTGCAAAACCGCCGCGACGCAGACCCACGTCTATTTCAAAGTTAACCTGCAGCTTGATACCGAGGGTCTTGGCGAGATGCAGGTATTGCGCCAGTCGTGCTTCACTGTCTACCAACCATTGAACCTGTTTGGCGGGATTGAAGGCGGCATCGCTCGGTAGATTTTTGTAGAAAGTTTCTGCAGCTCGGACCGGCATAGGCTTGCCGAGTAAGGCATCACTATCCGGGAAGGTCTGTGCAATGGCATTCAGGAAAGGTTGATGAAAAACCATCAATGCCTCTGTCTTCGCGCGTTGTGTGACATGTTTTAAAAGTGGGACAGACGGTAGTGATTTAACAACCACTCGGTATGTCTTTTCTTTACCAATCGAACGCACCAGTTGGTCAGTGTTGTGGTTCATCCGAGCGGTATCAATCAACATGACAGGCCGGCCGGGACCCGCCCGCTTAAGCGTGTCGTTTAAGCGGGCAAAGTACTGATCGTGACCCGAACTAGAATGAGCTCCAGCGGCATTTGAATGAGGTGCCCAAAGCAGACTGGTTGCGGCAGATGCAACGTACACAGATGATTGTAGGAACGCGCGTCTTTTCATTTCAGACTCCGAAAACTTTTCTCAAGTGACCATTTAGCAGCCGACCTTCGGGGTCTAGTCGTTTGCGTAGTGCTTGGAAGTCGCCAAAGCGTGGGTAGAGTTTGGTCAGTTGAGCGGCAGACAAGGAGTGGATTTTGCCCCAATGTGGCCGCCCGCCGTACTTCCAAAAGATGGGTTCGATGAGATTGAAGTAGGGGCGGTAGTCTTCGCTCGCCGTTCTATGGATGGAGATCGCAGCGTGATCTTCGTTCCCCGTACTCATGCCGATCCAGGTGTCATCCCTCTGCACGTATCGGTATTCCAATGGGAACACGACATCGACTTGTTGTTCGATAATGGTACGAAGAATTTCGCGCAAGCAATCAGCGCCTGCATGCAGAGGGACGGAGTACTCCATTTCGTTAAATCGATTATTACGGACATTACTGAGGATTTTGTAGGACGTATCGATCACTTCGCTCGGCTGAATCTGTTCCGCGAGCGCATCGACCAGTGGCTTGCGGTCCCTCGGCGGGGTTGCCGCCCAAACTGCCATCGCTTGGCCGAAAGCGGCCGCTTCTTCGGGGGCTGGTGGTGGGTTGTTGACCGCACCCTCTGTTTCATCGATCTCGAGCACCAAGGCGTAGTCGGAATGTGTCAATGGGAACATCTCAAAGTGCCGGTGCGCCATTGCCGCAGTATCGAAGCGTTCAAGAACGGATTCTATTTTTTCTACTGTGTTGCGGGCTCGCAATTTGTAGGGAGACCTGTTCTTGAGCGTTAACTGAGTGACGATACCGAGCGCACCGAGGCTTACTCGCGCTGCGTTTAGTGCATCATCCTCAGCGTTGAAATCAAGGACGTCTCCGGCAGGTGTGATGAGTCGGAGCGACTCGACGAAGCCGGACAGACTTGGAAATGCAATGCCGGTGCCGTGGGTGGCGGTTGCGGTTGCTCCGGCCAAGGTTTGGCGATCGATATCCGGTAGGTTCAGCATGGCCTGGCCACGTTGCTCTAATGCCGGGCCGATGTCACCCAAACGGATGCCGCCACCCAGTGTGGCTGTCATATTCTCTCGGGAAGTGCTAATGAGCTCTGACAATTGATCGATGACGATGAGGTGGCCATCGGTTGGTACGAGTGGGGTAAATGAATGGCCAGCTCCGACAGGTCTGACGGGGCCGGTGGTTCGGGACAAGAATTGCACCAACTCGGCTTCAGTTTTTGGGCTAAAACGCCCTGCTGGGGTCGCGGTTTGTCCTCCTGACCAATTGCGCCAAGGCGTGGGGCTAGGCGTGGGGCTAGGCGTTGACGCGAGTGCAGCCCCGATGTGCCCAGACAGAGCGGCTAGCGCGGAATTCGCGAGAAATTGACGCCGATTGATCATTGTCCACCGCCACTGGCTAACATCATGCTGATGATTGCTTCAAAGTCAGCTGTCTCACAGGCCATACAATAACCCAGTGGAGGCATATCGTTGAGACCAGAGACGACGCTGTCAAGGAGCGTAGCACGGCTCTTTGCGCGAATCGCCTCCCAATCGCCTCGATGCCCAAGGCGTGGCGCACCAGCTTTGCCGTCGACATGGCATAGCGCGCAGCTGCGGTTCCAGAGTGTGAGCTGGCGAGCTGTGGGTGCCGCAGTTGTCGCTAGCGGTGTGACTTGTGGCGGCGGTGCGACAGGCGAGTCGTTGGGTGACTCGCTGCAGCCCAATAGTCCGCAAACCAATAGCGTTGCTAAATAAATACGCTTCAATGCTCGAGGCCCTGATCCAGAACGGAGACGCATTGTGCGATGAAAAGGCTCACGATGAAAATAGCACAGCTGATAAAAAGGTGGGTACTGACCGGCTCTTGTCTGCTATCCAGTAGCTGGATGGACGGGAGCGGATGCATGGTACTTGCGAGACACGGACTCTCGCGCTTAAATAGTAGTTTGGTGATGAAGGGGATTTCAGCGTGGTAATGCAACGGCGCTTGGGCTTGGGCTTAGGCTTGGTTCTGGGCATAATTTTGACTTCAGGGTGTGCGACGACAACTGTCACTAATTCTAATGCAGGGGATGGTATAGGGTCGGAGAATTCGATCCCACGAGCGTGGGACGGCCATCCAGATCTGAATGGTATTTGGCAGACACTAAGCACCGCTAATTGGAACCTTGAAAGCCATCCAGCTTACGGCGGTTTAGCTGAAATTGGTGTCCTTGGGGCGACGCCGCCTGGGGTTGGTGTTGTCGAAGGTGGGGAAATCCCCTATCAAGATTGGGCACGCAAAAAGCAACAAGAGAATTTTGCGAAGCGGTTTACCAATGACACTGAAGCGAAGTGTTACCTGCCGGGTGTTCCCCGTGCCCACTACATGCCATACCCTTTCCAGATCCTGCAAGGGGATCGTAAGATCATGATGGTCTATGGTTTTGCTGAAGCAAATCGCACTATTCACATGGATAAGGAGAACCCTGTTCCTGCACCAATAGATAGCTGGATGGGTCGCTCGCACGGTCGATGGGACGGCGATACATTGGTTGTTGACGCACATGGCTTTAACGGTGAGGCGTGGCTCGATCGGGCCGGTAACTTCCACAGTTATGCGCTCAAGGTGGAAGAGCGATTTACCCCAGTCAACGGTAACGTTCTGCGTTATGAAGTGACGATGACAGACGAAGAGACATACACGCGACCGTGGAAGATGTCATTGTTGCTCTACAAAAATTTGGATGAGGCTGCAGAAATTTTTGAATTTAAGTGTGTAGAGTTTTCCGAGGATTTGCTTTACCAGCACTTGCGACGAGGTACCTCAGCTGAGTAGAGGTCTCTGACAACTATTGGCCGCTAGACCTTTTAACCTCTAGACCTTGCAACGTCTAGACCGGGGGAGAGAATGATGAAGATCGAAAATCAAATACGTTGGGTAGCAAAGCTAGCAGGGATAGGCGCGGGATTGTTTTGTGCGTCGTTCGCCCAAGCCGAATTAAGTGTGCATCATATTGAGCTTGCTGTGTCCCAAGCGGACACAGCAAAAAAATGGTACCAGATGCACCTGCCTTGTCGTGCTGTGGCGGATCGGCCGATGCGAATGATGTGTGGTGGCATGCAAATAGAATTAGTGGCACGCCAGTCTATTGGCGGTAGCCAAGGCACGTCGGTCAATCACATTAGTTTTTCCTACCCCGATGTCGTCGCAAAAATGGCGGCGCTGGAAAGTATTGGCGTCGGTGGTGCCGGGGTGCGGTTACAGCGATTTGATGATGGTTCCCTGACCCGCGAAGATGAAGGCAGGGGCGTACACAGTTTTATCTTTGATCCCTGGGGTACGCGGATAGAGTTGGTACAAGCGCCGGGCGACCCCGTGTTTAACCATGTGCATCTGCATTCAGCGGACCCGGCGGCCGCCAAAGACTGGTACGTGGAGACACTGGGTGCAACGGCGACGGCGCAGGGCGTGGATATCGGTGACATAGCATTTCACATCAGTCAGAACGCTGAAGGGCGTCCAGCAGGTACACGTGAGCGCGCGATAGATCATGTCGCGCTGGTGGCAGACGATGTTGTCGCAACATCGTCTGATATAGGGACCGCGGGGGTCAAGGTTCGTGGTCCTGATTCACCCGCCAACGCGCGCGGTGATGCACAACGGAGTCTGCTTGCAGGACCTGATGGTGTGCGGATAGCGATTGTGGATAGCCAGTGGGATGGCATTGCTTATGATCTTGGCGGCCAAGCCGTTGCTGAAGTCGTCGCGATCGCTGAACCGTTTGAAATGCCAAGAACGCCTTGGGGTGAGCCGGATATACAAGGCATGTGGACAGGAAATGCGGCTCATGGGATTCCTTTAGAACGTCCTGATGATCTTGCCGGCCAAGATTTGTCATCAGATCAAGCGGCAGCACGAAGAGAACAAGGTACTTTGGCCAGCATTTGGGGCTACGAGCGCGAGTGGCGAGATACAACCCTTGGTTATGACAAGTTTCAAGCATCGCGCCAGGTGGCACTAGTTGTCGACCCACCTGAAGGTAAGCTACCGGCGATCACTGATCTGGGGGAGAAAGCGCTGGCGGATGCAGCTGCTAGACGGTTAGTGATCGCGGCAGGTCCCGAGGATCTTTCTAGTTGGGTTCGATGCATCACCCGTGGCTTGCCAACGATGATGATGTCTGGGGTCTATAACAATGGTCTCCAGATTCAACAAAGCCCAGGCTATGTTGCGGTGCAAAAAGAAATGATTCACGAAACGCGGTTGATTCCTACCACGGCAAAAGCGCGCCCGGGCATTAAGCAGTGGCTAGGTAGCTCTCGTGGCCGTTGGGAAGGCGATACGTTAGTCGTTGAAGTCACAGACTTTAATGGTCGTTCTAAATATCGCGGTGCCGGCGAAAATATGAAAATCACAGAGCGATATCGACTAGTCGGCGCCGATACGCTGGAGTATCAGTTCACTGTAGAGGATGCAACAATTTGGGAAACACCTTGGACCGGCATGTTTCATTTCAAGCGTGATGAAGCTCAATATGAATTGGTTGAATATGCCTGCCACGAAGGCAACTACGGTATGACCAATATATTGAGTGCTGCACGTGCCAAAGATCGAGAAATTAACGAACCGAGTGGAGAGTAAGTTGAACTTGAGTAAAACCCTGATGCTGGGCGCAGCAGTGGCCATGGCCGCACTTACCCCGATGGCTGTCGTGAAAGCGCATCATGCGTTTGCACTTGAGTTTGACTCAACCAAGCCGGTCAAGCTGCGTGGCAAGATCACTAAGATGGAATGGGTTAATCCACACGCCTGGATGCATCTTCGTGTTGCCAAGGAAGATGGCGCTGTTGAAGATTGGATGGTCGAGGCAGGACCACCCGGTGCTCTTGTCCGACGCGGCTGGAATCGGCAGTCGGTTCGTCCGGGTACCGAGGTGCTGGTCGAAGGTTATCAAGCGACCGATGGCGCCTTTCGGGCCAATGGCCGGGACGTTACCTTCCCAGATGGACGCCGATTATTTGCCGGGTCATCTGGCACTGGAGCACCTCTCGACGGCGCTGATCCGACGGAACTGCAAGAAGAGTAGCTTAACTGAGTAGCTGTGGTGGCTCGTCTTTGTGAAATCCATTGTAGGCTTCAGAAGGACGAACGCTTTCGTCGCTCCCGTGGGCACTGCGCTTAAACAGAAAGCTCTCCGCGCCGTTGTGTTTGCCGCCATCAACACGAAAGTCGGCACCGGTGATATAGCTTGCCATCTTCGATAGTAAAAACACCGTCATCGCGGAAACCTCTGCCGCCGTGCCATGCCGGCGAAGTGGAATAGTTTTGTCAACGGATCTAAGTGCGGGCCATGCCGATTCAGGGTAACGGTCTAGACCTGTTGTGGCGATGAAACCGGGAATCACACAGTTTACTCTGACTCCGTGAGCGGCCCACTCCGTGGCAGCAGTTTGTGTGAAGTTTGATAGACCGGCACGTGCGGCCCCGTTGTGACCCATGCCGGGCATGCCTGATTGCCAGTCGGCGCCTAGATTCACGATCGCGCCGCCATGTGCTTTCATAGACTGTTTGTAAACCTCCCTAGCGACCAGAAAATAGCTTGTCAGATTATTGTGCAGAACCGCGTTCCAACCATTTAGGCTCAGGTCTTCAAGTGTTGCCGGGAATTGCCCACCGGCAGCATTGACCAAGCCATCGATCTGACCGTGGCTGGCAACGATCCGTTCCACAAGCTGTTCTACCGCGCTCTCATCACGCAGTTCTGCGCTATGACAGGACAGTACATTGCCGCCGTCGGCGAGAATTTCGTCTCGGGTTCGTTCCAGTTTTTCTAGTGAACGGCCGGCTAAGACGATATCGGCGCCGAGGTGCGCGAGTTCGTGAGCAATACACCTTCCCAAACCACCGCCACCGCCAGGAATGAAGATTTTCTGACCGATAAATAGATTTGGCCTGAAGCCCGAGTCATAAGGCATGCGAACATCCGTTGATGTAATGGTGTGAATGATAGAAGCTCTTTGCCACGAATGGAAAGCTGCAATAAGGGCATGGAGGTTTGAAGTGACAGAGGTTGAACGTAGGCCAGATACAGTTCGGTTGCAGCGAATCAGCAAGGCATTTTGGGAGTCGGCGGCGCTGATGAGTGCGGTGGAATTAGGGGTGTTTACCGCACTTGCTGCTGGACACAATACGATTGAACGTGCCGCACAGGCAATGGGAATTGACGCTATAAATGCGGAACGCTTGTTAGTCGCACTCACGGCGATGGATCTGCTTGAGCGGGATGGTCCTGTGTTTAGCAATGCCGTCGATGTAGAGCGATTCTTGGTAGAAGGTCTACCCAGTTATGCGGGACCGTGGATGCTCTTTGGCAAGCCTAGATGGCAGGGGTGGGGGGAGTTGACAGAGCGATTACGAATACCGGTTTCGGAACAAAGAATTCTAGGAATGTATGACGATACGTTTACGGTCGAGCGTGCGCGCACCTATCACGAAGCAACCTACTCGATTGGTATGGGTGCCGCTCGTCGTTTTCACAAACAGGTCGATCTTAGCTCACGTAAGAAGATTATGGATTTGGGCGGTGGTTCTGGCTGTTATTGTATTGTCGCTGCGCAGAAGCACCCTGAACTCAAGGGTGAAGTGCTCGATCTAGCACCTGTGGTGGCGGTGACGAACGAGTTTCTCGTTCAGAATGAGGTAACCGATCAAGTTACGGCTTCCGTGTGCAACTTCACACAAGACCCGCTGCCAACGGATGCGGATGTCGCCATTATGGCTTCGAACTTACCGCAATATAACCGGTCGATTATTGCAGAGATCGTACAGCGCGTGTTCGATGTTCTGCAGCCAGGTGGCGAATTTCATTTGATTGGTGAGATGATTAACCCTGAGGGGAATGGACCGTTGGCGCCAGCACTTTGGGGGTTAAGTGAAGCGGTGAACTATTCCACAGGATTGGCGCATTCTACGGTCGACTGTATCGGTTACTTGGAAACTGCGGGATTTGTCGAAGTGGCTGAGATCGAATTCATTCCGGACACGTTAACGCGTGTCACTGGGTATAAACCCGTTGTCTAGGTAAACTCACTGCTAATGAGAGAGAAAATGTTGAAGGAAGAAGAAAATGAAAACACCAATCTGTGAAAAACTAGGTATTGAATTCCCACTGTTCGCGTTTAGTCATTGTCGTGACGTAGTCGCGGAAGTGTCCAAAGCAGGGGGGTTTGGCATGTTAGGTGCCGTGGGCCACACACCGGAGAGCCTTGAAATTGAATTGTCCTGGATCGACGAACAAGTGGATGGTAAACCGTACGGTGTCGACCTCATTGTGCCGACGAGTATCGATGCAAAAGAAGGTGGGTTAACGGTTCAAGATTTAGAGGAACGCATTCCCGAAGCACATAAGCGCTACGTTGAACAGATTCTCGCGGAACATGGCATATCCACAAACGATCTGTGGGAACGAGAACTCGCGGAAGGCTATGGCGACAATATGCGCGAAGCAGGGGCGTCGATGCAACTCGAAACTGCGTTAGGGCACAACGTAAGTCTGGTCGTTAATGCTCTGGGTGTGCCGCCACGATTTATGCTGGATGCGGCTCGAGAAAAAGGCATTCTTGTTGGCGCGCTGGCAGGTACTAAAGAACATGCCATTAAGCATGCGGAAGCCGGCTTAGACGTTGTGATCGCTGCGGGTGGTGAAGCCGGAGGGCATTGTGGAGAGATTGCAACGATGGTCCTTGTCCCCGAGATCGTTGAAGCTTTGCACGATTATCCGGAGCTTGCTGTGCTCGGCGCAGGTGGTGTTGTAACGGGTCGACAGATGGCGGCCTGTATGGCGATG
>JAQWQN010000039.1 GCA_029244465.1 Pseudomonadales bacterium | reverse complement strand
ATGCTAATGATATCAGATTGGGGCCGTGAGACTGATCTTAAGTATCTCATTTACTTACTGATTTTAGTGTTAAGTGGCGCACTGTCTGGCTGTGTTGTGCAACCAGGGTTTGATCTAAGTAATGATGCTCCTGATTTTGTGGCACTTGGTAAGCTGTCAGTTCGAGCAGGCACCGAGCAACATACGGCGAATTTCCGTTGGCAACAATTCGAGCGAACCTATGCGTTGGAGGTCTGGGGTCCACTTGGTCAGGGCAGAACTCAGTTTGTCGGTGACAAAAAGTTCCTAACCGTCACCCGAGGTGACGAGTTGCTGGCTCAAGGGGAGCCGGAAGCGGTGATGCTTGCTAACCTCGGGTGGTCAATTCCGGTCCAGCTTCTGCCCCTGTGGCTGCTGGGCAACGGAATCACAGAGGCGCTTCCGACAACCGAAGTCGACGGTTGGATTGTCGAATTTAGTCGTTTCCAAGGTTCGGATGCGATGCGTCGGCCGCAGCGCATCGAAGCGCGTCGAGAGACGCAGAGAATCGTTGTTTATGTGCGCAGAATTGAGCAATAACCTGTTGATTTTAAAGGCTGGCAGCGTAATCGCTGCAATCACGTATTCCTGCACTCTTTGTTTGACAGGTATAGGTCGGATACGGACAATAGCGCGCTCTCAATATTGGGGTGTCGCCAAGCGGTAAGGCCCCGGGTTTTGATCCCGGTATGCGCAGGTTCGAATCCTGCCACCCCAGCCAGTTTGGACGACGGCTGAATAATTTCAAGAAATCTCGTGACGGGCAACCAGGGGAATCTGACTTGGCCAATTTGATGCTTTTTTCGGGTGGTGCGAATCCTCAGCTTTCTGCAAGAGTCGCTGATGAGCTGCGCGTGACACTGGGACGCGCCGATGTTGGTCGATTTAGCGATGGCGAAGTGACCGTGGAGATACATGAAAATGTGCGTGGTCAGGATGTCTTTCTGCTGCAATCGACGTGCGCACCGACCAACGATAGCCTCATGGAGTTATTGATCATGGCCGATGCGATTCATCGAGCGTCAGCCATGCGGGTGACCGCGGTGATTCCATACTACGGTTATGCTCGGCAAGATCGCCGACCGAGATCAGCACGGGTCGCCATCAGCGCGAAGGTTGTTGCGGACATGATTGGTGCTGTGGGTATCGATCGGATTTTAACGGTTGATCTGCATGCGGATCAGATCCAGGGGTTCTTCAACATCCCTGTCGACAATGTCTATGGCTCTCCTGTGTTGCTTGATCACATCGTCACAAAGCATTATGAGAACCCGATTGTCGTTTCACCGGACGTGGGTGGAGTGGTGCGAGCACGAGCGATTGCAAAGCAGATCGATGACCTGGATTTGGCCATCATAGATAAACGACGCCCGCAAGCGAATGAAACAAAAGTCATGAACGTGATTGGTGATGTCGCGGGTAAGACCTGCATCATGGTCGATGATATCGTCGATACCGCAGGGACGTTGTGCACGGCGGCGGAAGCACTCAAAGATGAGGGTGCAATCGCGGTCACAGCCTATATCACGCACCCCGTTCTGTCGGGGCCGGCCGTGGAGAGAATTGCCAACTCTGCGCTTGACGAAATTGTTGTGACGGATACGATTCCGTTAAGCCCTGAAGCTGCGCAATGCGAGAAAATCACACAGCTTAGTATGTGTCAGTTGCTGGCTGAATCGATACGTAGAGTCAGCAATGAAGAATCAATCAGCGCGATGTTTCGCTAACATCGCGTGATTGCATAGGCGCTTCGACCGGTCGCAGGTGGACGCGAAATACAATTAAATCTAGGAGACGAGTATGTCAGATTATATAAGCCTGACTGCCGAACTCCGAGAAGACGTGGGGAAAGGTGCGAGCCGCCGCCTACGACGACTTGGAAACAAAGTTCCGGCGATAATCTATGGTGCTGAAGAAGCGCCTGTTAACCTAACGCTTGCGGTTAATGAGCTGACAAAAGCCATGGAGCAAGAAGCGTTTTATTCACAGATTCTTGAAGTTGTCGTTGATGGCAAAGCCAGCCAGGCTGTCATTCGAGACCTGCAGCGTAATCCTGCGAGCGGCAACGTCCAGCATATCGATTTCATCCGTATAAGTGCGAACAGAGAGATGCAGGTCAGCGTACCGCTGCACTTCATGAACGAAGAGTCTTGCGTTGGCGTCAGGCTCAACAATGGTGCAATCACGCACAATCTGACAGAAGTTGAGATTAGCTGTTTGCCAGCGAACCTGCCTGAGTTCATCGAAATTGATATGGAAGAGGTTGACGCTGGATCCTCTATTCACTTGAGTGACCTGGTCTTGCCTGAAGGTGTCGTGATCATCGCCCTGACTCACGGCGAAGATAGAGATATTCCGGTTGTGAGTGTTACAACTCGCCGTATTGAGACTGAAGAGGGTGATGAAGCGAGTGCTGATAATGCAGCAGGTGATGCTGATGCAGCAGAAGGTGATAGCGAAGATACGGGCGAAGAAGAGGAGTAACGTCCTCGAGTCGCGAAGGAAAATGGAGCCGCTTAAGCTTATTGTTGGTCTGGGAAACCCTGGCCAACAATATGAGCGCACGCGTCATAACGTCGGTGCAGTCTGGGTGCAAACTCTGGCTGAGGCCTCTGGCATTGCGCTGCTCGAAGACAGAAAATTCAAGGGAAAGATAGGTCGCGGTACAGTCGCCGGTCACGATCTGCGTCTTGTTATACCCACGACATTTATGAATTTGAGCGGCGACTCAGTCGGTGCGATACAACGGTTCTATAAACTAACGACCGCATCGATACTGGTGGCGTACGATGAGATGGCTTTTGAACCCGGTATCGTTCGCCTTAAGCAAGGCGGTGGCGATAACGGACACAACGGCATTAGAAGTGTCCGAGCAGGGTGCGGCAACGACGCCGAGTTTCATCGAGTTCGTATTGGCGTCGGCCATCCCGGCGATAGATCTCGCGTGACCGCGTTTTTAACGCAAATCAAGATGCCGGACATGGAACGCTCTCTAGTTGAGGCGGCGATGCAGATTCCGAGTGAGATCTTGGCTGATATGGTCAACGGGGATTGGCAGGCAGCGATGAATGCACTCCATGCCAATCCCGGATCATAGGTCCGTGCGTGGAGGTCTGGACGGTACAAATGGTGACAGTAGAGTGAGGAACTAAAGTGGGTTTTAACTGCGGTATCGTTGGCATGCCTAATGTTGGGAAGTCGACACTATTTAATGCGCTAACCAAGGCGGGCATTGGTGCGGAGAATTTTCCTTTTTGTACGATTGATCCCAACACGGGGGTGGTACCCGTTCCCGATGTACGCCTGACAGAACTCGCCGCTATAGCGAAGCCAGAAAAAGTAATCCCGGCGACGATGGAGTTTGTCGACATCGCCGGCTTGGTTGCAGGCGCTGCTCAAGGCGAAGGGTTGGGGAACCAGTTCTTAGCGCACATCCGCGAAACCCATGCGATTGCGCATGTCGTTCGGTGTTTTGACGACGACAACATTGTGCATGTGTCAGGCCGTATTTCCCCTCGGGATGACATCGAGATTATTAATACTGAACTTGCGCTTGCGGACCTGGAAACCCTAGAGAAAGTTTACGAAAAAACTCGTCGCACGGCGAATTCTGGGGACAAAGATGCGCTTGCGCTGCTGGCAGTTTTGGACAAGGTCAAAGATAGACTCGAGAGCGGTGACCCGGTGCGGTCGGTTGATCTTTCCATGCAAGAGCGGTTTGCGATCCGCGAGTTTCACTTCATTACCGCAAAGCCTGTGCTCTACATTGCCAACGTCGCGGAAGACGGTCTCGAGAACAATCCGCTTGTCGATGAGGTCTCTGCGATTGCTGCAGCAGAAGGTTCCGAGATGGTGGTTGTTAGTAATCAGATCGAGGCAGAAGTCGCGGAGCTCGAAGATGAAGAGCGTACAGAATTCTTGGATTCCTTAGGCATCGAAGAACCGGGTTTGAATCGGCTTATTCGTGCCGGTTACAAACTCCTGGGACTACAACAGTACTTCACGGCGGGTCCACAAGAAGTGCGTGCGTGGACGGTACCCATCGGCACGAAAGCGCCGCGGGCTGCAGGTGTCATTCATACAGACTTTGAAAAAGGCTTTATTCGCGCGGAGGTTATCAGCTATCAAGACTATGTCGAATTCAGGGGCGAGCAGGGGTCTAAGGATGCCGGTCGATGGCGGTTAGAGGGCAAGGAATATGTTATGTCTGACGGCGACGTCGTGCATTTTCGGTTTAACGTATAAGCGCGAGCACAGATTCGCCGCGTGTTATGCGACGGGTTTGCCCCGCAAATAACAAAAAGCGGCGGTCACCAGCAAGATGGGTGGTGCAAAAGAAACAAATGCATAGATGTCGGCGTACGCGACGGTGACCAGCAATACCAACGCGCAAGCGTAGGTGTAGAGGTACTTGTTGTCTGTAAAGCCTAGTCGCTTCAGCACGAAATAGCCGATACCGCCAAAAATGAGTGCAGTCAGGTAAGCCAGAACTATGCTCACCGCGAGCACCGCGAGCCATTGGCCAATGCTCAAATTCAGAAATAGAAGGAATGGCAGTAATCCTGCCACTGCGGCAAGAGGAGCGAGCGCCATAGCCTTGCCGACCTTCCCCTTTTCATAATTTGCCATAGTTATTTCAGTCACTTATT
>JAQWQN010000032.1 GCA_029244465.1 Pseudomonadales bacterium | reverse complement strand
ACGCTTGCCGAACCTGTCGTGCGAGATCGCCCAGAGATAACCCCAGCGCCTCACCCGACGGCAGGATCGACAACTTAAGCTCCTGCTTACCAGAACGGAATGAATCCGTGATATCCACGACACCCGGATACTCCGCCAGTTTGCCCCGCAATGTCCGCGCGATCAGGCGCAGCTGTTCAACATCATCGCCTTCGAGCTGTATATCGATATCGTTCCCGACACTGAATAAATTGGCGTTAAATTTGAGTTCAACAGCGTCGGCAATCGGACCGTTGACCTGCCGCCACATATCCGCAATCTCCCGTGTGCTCAAAGCGCGCGTTTCACTCGGGGTCAACTGCATAATGACTTCCCCGACATGACTCTTTGCCGTCGTACCAGCGGCAACACCGGCGGTCGGTGGTCCCCCACTCGCGCCTGGCTGATCGCCAATTGCCGCCATGATGTGATTGACCGGCGGCGCTTGAACATACTGTTGGTTAAGCCGCACCTTGAGTGCCTCTGCAGAACGCTCTAATTGTTCTATCGCGCGGTTAGTCACACGAGCACTGGTGCCCAAAGGCATGGTGAGTTGCGCCATAACTTGATCGGAAGCAAGCGGTGGAAAGAAAGAAAATGGCAAACGACCGCTAGCGAGAATCGCGACCGCAGACAAGAACGCCACGAAAGCAATACTCGCGACCACATATCTTGCGCTTACCGCATTTTGTACCGCTCGTTTGAAGGGTTTCTGAATAAGGCGCTGTAACCCTTCAGCAAAATTCGTCTGCACAGAAAGTATCCACTCAGCAATAGGCGCGAACAGCCCAGCGACATGCAGACTCAAGAAAATCGCGCTAACGCCAATCGCCAAACCGACATAGGTACGCACATCCTCAGCGAAACCCAACAATACAATCGCAACAATCGGCAACAACATTAACCCGACTTCTCCTGCTGCGGTTTTCACGCTGCTGTGGCCGAGATGGGCGGGAAGCACCATCTGCGACTCGATCAACGAAAACAGGAGACAACAGATCACGGTTGAGGCAATAACGCCCATAACCTGGCCCATAAAACCAACGCCAAAGATGAGCGGCAAAAAGGCAGCGACCGTCGTCAATACACCGAACGTCACCGGAACTGTGACCCATTGGGCACCTTCAATCGCACCTGATAACAGTGGGATACCTTCCTGATGCCTGGAATGAACACTCTCGCCGACCACAATTGCATCGTCTACAAGGATGCCTAAAACAAGGATGAAGCCGAATAGAGAGATTGCATCTATCGAAAGTCCGATGGCGTTGGTAAGAAAGATCGCCCCCAAGAAAGCCACAGGAACCCCAACGCTCACCCAAAAGGCTAAGCGTGGACGCAGAAATAGCGCGAGCAGGATCAAAACCATTAGAAAACCCTGACGACCACTATCCATAAGCGTGCTTAATCGATCCTGAAGGATCTCTGAGTCATCATTCCAAATCGTAAGCTCAACACCTTCTGGCAACCGACCACCAACATCTTCGATAAATTCTCGGACAGCAGAACTAATGTGCTGGACGTCTTGTTCTCCCATTCGAGAAACTTGTATGAGCGCCGCAGGTCGCCCATTGAACCGGAGCGCTTGGTCGGTATCCGCAAAACCATCGACCACCTGGGCCACGTCCTTGAGATAAAGTCGTGTGCCATCGGGCCGCGTTTTAACCACAAGATCTTCGTATTCCGCACCCCAGTATGCCTGCCCCTTTGTGCGCAGAAGGATTTCACCCGCCGCGGTTTTAATGGACCCACCCGGCAGGTCGAGAGACCCTTTGCGCACAGCTGCAGCGACTTGATCGAAAGAAAGGCTGTTACGTCGCAGCGATGCCTCTGAGACTTCAATTGAAATTTCATAGGGTCGCGCATTAGATATCGAGGCCTGTGTCACCCCCGGCAGTTTCGTTATGTCATCGCGGATTTGCTGAGCAAGCTCTTTGAGTGAGCGCTCGTCACTTGGCCCAGTTAACGCAATGTCTAACACGCTGCGAAGCGGATCGACTAAGTTTACGACTGGTTTTTCAGTTTCCTCAGGAAAGGTATCGATCGAATCAATTCGATTTTTAACATCGTCCAGCGCCTTATTCTCATCAGCGCTTTCAAAAATCTCGACTGCAACGGTACAAAACCCTTCGTTGGCGTTCGAGCGAATCTCTTTAACGCCCTCGATACCCTCCAATTCCTCTTCTATGCGAACACAAACGCCTGCCTCGACCTCTTCCGGCGCTGCTCCGAGATACGGTACTGTGACATTCACCTGTGGGATGTCTATGTCTGGAAAAGACTTCCTCGGCATTTGCGGCAAGCTGACTAAGCCCGCGAGGATGATGAGACCCATGAGCAGATTGGCAGCGACGTGGTTGTTACCAAACCAAGCAATGATCGGTTTCATGTTTGCTCAGCTTCCAGCATGCCATCCTTGTTGCCGATCAACGTCGGCACCATTGGACGCACAGTCATCCCCTCTACCGCGTTGCTGACGGTCGACAGACAAATCGTCTCTCCTGGCTCAACACCGGCGACGACGTAAACCTCTTCGTCAACGAATCTTAATATTTCAACGTCACGAAACTCGATCGTGCTATCTTCGTTGACGACATAAACCACCTCGTTTGCTTGTATCGCCGATCTGGGTAGTACAAAGATGCCATCAACTTCTCGACCGAGAATCTCTGCTTCTACAAACAGACCCACCGCCAACGGCGGTCTGCCGGCCATTGGCTGATACGGCGCATCAACTTGTGCGACGAGATTGATCATCCTAGTTTGCGGGTCGATCTCCCCTTCTGTACGGACAATTTTGCCTTGCCAGGTGTGCTCCTTGCCCGCAAATCGCGCCGACAACATGACGATCGGTTCGCTGTTAAGCTCTGCTTCCAAGCCATCAAGCTGGAGATCCAGATACGCGAGCTCTTCGTCATGGACGGGGAGACGAACCTCGGCGTAGTCAGTGGCATATAGCATCGCCACGGAAGCGCCACGATTAACAAATTGCCCAACGTCAACTCGTTCGGTGCGGATGCGGCCATCATACGGCGCTGTGATCGTGGTTCGTTCTAGATCTCTTTCAGCCCTCGCAATTCGCGCCTTTGACTCTCGCAGACTCGCCTCAGCAATCCGTAATCGATTTAGCGCATCATCCCGCAAAGATTCACTTGTCGACTGTTTGCGTGCCAAATCAATCTGTCTGGCGTGAGCACGTTTGGCAATCGACAGTTCGCTGCGGGCAGATGCTAGTGCGGCCTTGGCCTGTTCCAAGGCGACAGCATAATCCAGCGTTTCGACCTGAAACAACGCTTGCCCTTCTTTAAAAAAACCACCGGACACCATCGCATCAGATATCTGAGTAATCCGCCCAGATACCTCTGGAATCAGATCTGATTCGCTACGCGGCAAAACAGTGCCGTGCGCGCGGGAAGACATCTGTACCGTCTGCGTGATCGCGACCCAAGTCCGGACTAACGGCGCGCTAGACCTTGGCGGTTGCTGTTTAAGCTCTGGGCCCGTCACTACAATGCCGGCGGCGATGCTAATGCCAACGATGAGGATGACGATCGGCATTATAATTCGTTTCACTCAACGACTCCTAACTGTTCAATACCGGCAACGCTATAGTTCACTAATCTGTCCAAGCCGTCTCTAAAGCCGTCTGCCTCGTTGACTAACCCCATCGGCGCCTGGAACCTGAGAAATTGAATCATGGACCCGACCATGAAGTGGAATCGCCAACGCATTTCTTGTTCAGAGACACCCGGACAGGTTTTTTGTAACGCCGCAACAAAGCGACTTGCCACCTGAGAAAATTCCTTTTCAAGGAGGGGCTGTGTTAGCACCGCAGGTTCGGCATAGATACGCGCAACCAGACCGGGCAGGATGGTTAACAACTCAGACCCTTCTGCGTCGTAGAACGGCATAAAGAAGGCTTTCAAAATCGCGTCTACAGTGAGGGCGGCTTTACCACTTTCAAGTGCAGACAAAGCGCCTAACCGAGCAATGCCAACTGGGCGCATACGGCGATGAAAGACAGACTCCAGCAATCCTTGCTTAGACCCAAAGTGATAATGTGTTGCGGCCAAGTTGACATCCGCAGCATTGGCAATCGCTCGCAGCGATGTCGCGGCAAAACCATGTTGGATAATCAGTGATTCCGCGGCGTCCATGATTTTGAGCCGAGTTACCTCACCCGAGTTCAATTCTTGTTCAGCGCGATTTGAGACAGTCACCCTTTGTTAGTTCTTAATCCATTGCTAAATTTGATTCAAACGACCGTTTTAATTTAAGCCGAAAAGGCCCATCACGCAATCTGCGCTGGGCCATCCCGGCAATAATTCGTGGTCTATACTGGCGGGCGCTATTTCACGCCAAGCGCGATTCGTGCGCCTTTGATCGCCCCGGCATAAATTCCGGTCGCGACATTAATCGCCTGTGCTTCGTCTCCTTTCGCATCAAAGGTCCCGGTCCAATCAACCGTACAGGTGCCGTCGCCGTCATCAGCGATACTGACCGTGGCCGAATAGTTAGCGAACGGCAGTGGTGCGTCTTCATTGATGATCGCGTAAGTAAACGAGCGCGCATCAGCATCGTGCGCTTCGAGACGTTCCACAACCAAGCCGCCACCCATATTAAGGTTTCTGAGCATACCAATGCCTTCGCCTTCGTAGGTGACCGACTCAATTGGGCCACCCGGTTTGATCCCCGCAAAGTCGCTCAACTCGGTCCATACGGCATCCGCTGATGCTTCGACTTTCTTAACTACTTTGGCTTCAGCCATTGCTCTTTCCTTTTGTACATTCAAATATTCTAGCCACTTATGTGGCCGACCCAGCGACCTGCAAAGATAGCACTCAGCCAAAAAATGAGCGACAAGCCAGCGCTTAATTTCTGTGCAATTAATGCTTGTTGCTTTTCGGATCGGTAATACAACCAGACGTTCAGTCCGGCTAACACCAGCAGAATGATTTTGATCTGGAACGCAATGTTGTCGGCGTAGCCTGCTGGTCTGGAGATGAAAAGACCCAATCCAGTGAGCACGGCTGGGACAAATGCAAACCAAGCAACGTGAACATACCCCCGAACATAACTCGCCAAAGGCTCGTCTAACGCCATCCGGCCCAAAACACGCAAGTCTGCGAGGAGAATAGCCCCCACCAAAGTGACCACAAAAAGCACGTGCAACGACTCGACGAACGGAAACAGCCACGTTGCGCCGATCTGAAAGGCCAGCTCCGTATTACCCAGCCACTCCCAAAATCCTGCCATCACTCGTCCCAGTACAGGTAGTCAACGTAGGCGATCCACCGACCCGCGAATATAACCCCTACCCATGCAAGCGTACTTATGAGTGACAGCCCTCGCGTAGCCCAGAGCGTTTCGCGCCATGCGCCGGGATGCTTTCTCTCGCGTCGAAATAAAATCACTGTGAGAAAGATTGCCACAAGAAAAAAACCAAGCTTCCAACCAGCGACTGGGTTCAAGAAATATCGTGCCGGGCGCGCAATGACGAAAGCGATGCCACTCAAAAAAGCCACGCCAAGGGTCCATCCGAGCCAGGGCTGATATCGGTGCATGAGGGTACTCGGGGATTGATCCCAAATTGCTAACCTGAGTATTCGAAGATGGGTCAGCCCAACGGTCCCAATCAGCACCGCGACGGCAACAATGTGTACTGACTGCAGAATAGGCGGGAGACCCGGAACATTCATCAACAGCCAGATCACCCCTTCGCGGACCTCGCTTTGCGCAATGACGCGCGTGATGTCATCTAACATATTATACGTCGTGGCAACCTCGCGGCTGCCCTCTCATTGAGTTCCTAACCGTAGAACCTTTGACGACCCTCAGTTCCGGATAAAATCGCGTATAACGGTACCGCTTCGACTACCCGTGTGCTTGCCATTCTCGACCATGACGTGACCCGCTACCAATGTCGCAACGTAACCCTCACTCTCAACGATGTATCGACCACCATTGTGTGGAAAGTCATTAACGTAATAAGGGTAGCCTGTTTCGAGATTTTCATAGTCGATGATATTGATATCGGCATACCATCCTTCGCGAATCGTACCTCGCTCTTTCAGACCGAGAAGTTGCGCCGAAGCTTGAGTAATGCGTCGAACCGCTTCTGGCAATGTATAGACGCCCTGACGACGAACCAGCTCACTCAACAGAAACGTTGGCGAATCCGTATCCGTAAAAACGCCAACGTGCGCGCCTGAATCGGCCAACATTGGAATACAGTGGTCCATGTTCATATAAGCCCACTGGTTTTCTAGCCTCCCGCCAAAGGCCCAATAGTTCCACAACTCTCTTCCCTCAGACGCAATCAGTCGATCCACATATACATCGATCGGGTCACGACCTTCTCGCGCAGCAATTTGTGCCAGGCTATTTTGTTGTGCCATGTCATAGTCCGGTCGTACCGCAACGCCCATGCTATGCATTTGCTCTGGATTGGCTGTTAATCCTGTCTCTTTGGAGCGTGCAATGAGTCGCGCCTTCGTCGCTGGATCCTTGAGTGCATGAAGCCGATCTTCGACAGTAGGCAACGCCATGAGCTCTTTCCAAGGCGTATTTCGAAACGGAATCGTTTGCACCAGACCAAACATCGCGCCACTTGGGCGAGTGTGACAAATGCTCGTAATCTTGCGTCCTTCTTCATTCGACTTGTTCAAAAATTCTGAAGTACGCGCAACACCACCATCAGCACTTGCACCGGTACCGCCGGAGTACAAAACCTGACAACCGTGCTCTGCAGCTTGCGTGAACATCTCAAATTCTACTGCACGGCGGCTTTGCATATCCGGTGCAACTTGAAACAGACCGCCACGACCACCACCTTCGACAACCGCTCTTTGAATGGCGTCGGTTTCTCGCAAATCCGCCCAGGTTCCCGGGGTGAGGCGACCATCAGGCACTTTGTGACCCAAGAACCTAGAGGTTGAAAAACCAACCGCACCCTCTTCGACCGATTCACGAACCAGTCGACTGATGTGATCAAGCTCGTCAGCCGTGGCCTGCACCCCTTCATCCATAGATTTGTCGCCCATGGCTTCAAATCGAATCGCCGAGTGGCCAGCTAATCCAACCACATTGATCCCCGGTTTGAGTGCTTGTACCGCGTCGAGATATTGGCCGTAACTGGTCCAGTTCCAGGGCAGACCATCCATGATAGCGTCTGCTTCGATGTCCTCTACCGCCTCCATAAGCTCGGCTAAGAGTCGGTGATTTTTTGCACTGACTGGCGCAAAGGTCACCCCACAGTTACCAATCAGTGCCGTCGTGACACCATGATAGCAACTTGATTTCATTTCCGGATCCCAACCGACCTGGGCATCTAAATGGGTGTGTAAATCTACAAATCCAGGGGTAACAACCTTACCGGTCGCATCGATCGTGCGGGCTGCTTCTACGCCGGACAAATCCCCCACCCTGGTAATACGTTCACCGTCAATAGCAACGTCTGCGCGAACCGCATCCGACCCGGTTCCATCAATGACCGACCCGCCCGATATAATTAAATCATGAGTCACTAGAATTCCTCCCGCAAACAAACCTCTACCCTAATAGCCCGCATTTTAGCACATTCTTAAATGCC
>JAQWQN010000010.1 GCA_029244465.1 Pseudomonadales bacterium | reverse complement strand
GGTCTGTTCGTTCCCAAGAAAAACTCTCTTCAGTGCGACCGAAGTGCCCGTAGGCAGCGGTCGTCCTATAGATGGGCTGTTTGAGGTTTAGCATGTCGATCAACCCCTTCGGCCGCAAATCAAAATGCTCACGTACAAGTTGAACGATCTGCTCGTCACTCACACGTCCAGTGCCAAAAGTGTCGATACCGATGGACGTCGGTTCGGCAACCCCAATCGCGTAACTCACCTGAATCTCGCAGCGACTTGCCAACCCGGCTGCGACAATGTTTTTGGCCACGTAGCGCCCAGCATATGCAGCGCTGCGATCGACCTTAGAGGGGTCTTTGCCAGAAAATGCGCCGCCGCCGTGACGAGCCATGCCGCCGTAGGTGTCGACAATGATCTTGCGCCCGGTAAGCCCGCAGTCTCCGACAGGACCACCAATAATGAACTGTCCGGTCGGATTAATGTACATCTTGGTGTCGCGGGAAATCCAGTTAGCCGGCAGTGTCGGTTTGATGATCTCATCCATGACGGCGTCATGGAGGGTTGCTTGATCAACATCCGGGGAATGCTGTGTACTAAGAACCACCGCGTCGATCGCGATGGGCTTACCTTCGCCGTCGTAGCGAAAAGAAAGTTGGCTTTTCGCATCTGGACGTAAGAATCCGAGAGAGGATCGGCGGGCTTCCGCTTGCTTCTGTACTAAACGATGTGCATAGGTGATTGGTGCTGGCATTAACACATCGGTTTCGTCTGTTGCGTAGCCAAACATCAAGCCCTGGTCACCGGCACCCTGCTCGTGGTCGTTCGATTCATCGACGCCCATGGCGATATCCGACGATTGCACCCCGAGGGCGTTAATCACTGTGCATGCTTCTGGATCGAAGCCGACATCAGGGCCATCGTAACCAATTTCGGCGATCACCTTACGCACGAGACGATCGACATCGACATTTGCATTAGTCCTAATTTCTCCTGCGACAACGACGATGCCTGTTTTTATCAAGGTTTCGCAGGCGACGCGAGAATCGGGGTCTGTAGCGAGCATCGCGTCTAGGACTGCGTCCGAAATCTGGTCTGCGACTTTGTCTGGGTGTCCTTCCGACACTGATTCGGAAGTAAAAACTGAGTAATCTGCCATGAAACGATTCCCTACTTACGTGACATTCGGAGTGATGACGTTCTAGCCAAGCGGAGCATTCTACGTATTAAGACGAGTTTTTTGCAGAAAAATTTGCGCCCGTGCATAGGAGTGAAGACAATAGCGCCGCTTGATAATAAAGGCTCCCAATGTCTTCTTCACACATCGAACGTGCAAACGCGATTCGCGTGCTAGCCATGGACGCAGTCCAGGCAGCAAAAAGTGGTCATCCAGGCGCGCCCATGGGCCTAGCCGATATTGGCGAAGTGCTCTGGCGTGAATTACTCAAACACAATCCGAACGACCCGGGCTGGGTTGATCGCGACCGATTTGTCTTATCCAACGGTCACGGGTCCATGTTCTTGTATAGCCTTCTGCACTTGTCGGGATACCCGCTGGGGCTGGATGAGTTGAAGAATTTCCGTCAACTACATGCGAAAACGGCAGGACACCCTGAATGGGGGGAATGTCCCGGCGTGGAAACGACGACGGGACCTTTGGGCCAGGGTTTGGCCAATGCCGTAGGGATGGCGCTAGCGGAATCGAAGCTTGCTCGTGAGTTCAACCGCGACGGTCACGAGATCGTCGATCACCGAACCTGGGTTGTCGTTGGTGATGGCTGCCTGATGGAGGGCATCAGCCATGAAGTAGCTTCGTTGGCGGGGACTTTGAATTTAGGCAAGCTCATCTGTATCTACGATGACAATGGTATATCCATTGATGGTGAGGTTGATGCCTGGTTCGGAGAAGATGTACCGGCACGTTTTGAAGCCTATGGTTGGCGGGTGATTCCTGGTGTGGATGGGCATGATGCTGGCGCGATCAGAGCAGCCCTGGAAAACGCGATGTCCTCGGATGGACGACCGACCCTGGTCTGTTGTCGAACCACAATTGGATTTGGTTCGCCCAACAAGCAAGGTACAGCATCAGCCCATGGGGCGGCGCTTGGTGATGAAGAAATTGCGTTGACTCGTAAGCAGCTCAATTGGCACGCGGACGCCTTCGAGATACCGGAGCACGTGAGGGCTGATTGGGATCAAACTGCAGCAGGTGCCAGTCGTCAGACGGATTGGCAAACTTCGTTCGAGGCCTACGCCCAGAGTCATCCAGAATTGGCATGCGAATTCATGCGGCGTATGGCTGGCGAATTACCCAATGGTTGGGATGTCGCAGTCAATCAAATGGCTTTGGCTGAACAGGCAGATCCGACTGACCGGGCGACGCGAAAATCCAGTCAGCAGGTGATCGGTGCCGTGGCCGAAGGACTACCAGAACTCTTCGGTGGCTCTGCGGACTTGACAAGCTCTAATCTGACCAAGTGGAGTGGTGCCACTGATGAGCAACACCTGAGTTACGGAGTGCGAGAGTTTGGCATGACGGCCATCAGCAACGGCATGCTGCTGCATGGCGGGCTGCGACCGTTCACCGGAACCTTTCTCGTATTCATGGAATATGCGCGTAATGCAGTGCGTCTCGCGGCGCTCATGGGTATTCCGAATATCTTTGTCTATACGCACGACTCAGTCGCTGTTGGTGAAGATGGACCTACGCACCAGCCGATCGAGCAAATAACAAACCTTCGGACGACGCCAAATCTGCATACGTGGCGGCCCTGCGATACGGTCGAAACTGCTGTCGCGTGGCGGTGCGCTGTCCAAGAGCAAAATACGCCTTCGGCGTTGATATTCACGCGACAAAATACCGAGGCACAAAATCGGGACGCGGCAACATTTGCCAATATCGAGCGTGGAGGCTACGTTCTTCGAGCTTGCGAAGGGAGGCCTGATCTGATTCTGATTGGTACCGGTTCTGAGGTTGAGCTGGTTGTCGCTGCGTCTACGAAACTGACCCAGGTAGGCTATAAAGTGCAGGTTGTTTCCATGCCTTGTTGTGAGGTCTTTATGGCGCAGGATCAGCTGTACCGAGACGAGGTGCTACCGCCGGAGGTACGAACACGCCTCGCAGTCGAAGCGGGTCACGGCGACTATTGGGCTAAATTTGTAGGCCTGGACGGCGATACGGTCAGTATTGATCGATACGGTCTATCGGCGCCAGGTGGTGAAGCTATGACGATTCTTGGTATAACTGCTGACAACGTGATTACACGAGCGAAGGCGTTGTTAGGGTAAATTGACCGGCTGATCAATTTAGATCTGACCTACGAGGAAGCAAGATAAGGCATGGCTAAACCCATCCTACAAATTGGCGCAATAGACCTTGCCGGTAAGCGGGTAATAATCCGAGCCGATCTGAACGTACCAGTTACCGACAGCGAGGTGACGAGTGATGCGCGGATTCGCGCATCCCTACCAACCATCGAACTGGCACTCGCGGCAAATGCTTCTGTGGTGGTGATGTCGCATTTAGGGCGGCCAACTGAGGGCGTTTATAACGCAGAAAGTTCGCTTGCCCCAGTCGCACGCCGCCTAGGTCAACTCCTGAATCGTGAAGTTCGATTGCTAGCGCAGATTGAAGACTGTGCCAGTGTTGCCTTGGGAGAAATTGCGTTACTCGAGAATGTTCGATTTTTCGCAGGTGAAAAAGGTAACGAGGACGCCTTGGCTAAACGTTACGCTGAGCAGTGCGAAGTATTTGTACACGATGCATTTGGTACCGCACACCGCGCGCAGGCATCGACCTATGGTATTGCGAAATTTGCGCCGACTGTGTGTGCCGGATTGTTGCTAGGTGGAGAGCTGGAGGCACTTAATCGAGCGCTGGCAGCACCTAAACAGCCTATGTTTGCGATCGTTGGGGGATCTAAGGTTTCTACCAAACTCGAGGTGTTAAACACCCTAGCTGCTATTGCGGACAATATTATCGTTGGCGGTGGAATCGCGAACACTTTTATCGCCGCGGCGGGGTATAACATCGGGACGTCCCTATATGAACCGGATCTGCTCAATACGGCGCGTGAAATAGCAGCCCAAGTTACAATACCTATCCCCGTGGACGTCGTCGTCGCCAAAGCGTTGGATGAGGCAGAGAACGGAATCGTCCGTCTCATCGATGAAGTTGGTGCTGATGAGATGATTTTGGACATTGGTCCACAGACGGCACGTGATTGGGCAACTATGCTGGAAACTGCAGGTACGGTCCTTTGGAATGGTCCGCTTGGTGTGTTCGAGTTTGAACAGTTTGGGGAAGGTACGCGGATCTTGGCGGAAGCCATCGCGGCGAGTGAGGCGTTCTCGATCGCTGGTGGTGGCGACACTTTAGCTGCAATCGACAAATATGAAGTGAGCGAAAAGATCTCCTACACCTCTACCGGTGGCGGTGCCTTTTTAGAGTTTGTTGAAGGCAAAACGCTACCCGCGGTAGAAATACTACAATTAAGAAACGAAAGATAAGACGGAGAAGAAGATGGCTCTAGTAAGTATGCGACAGCTGCTCGATCACGCAGCAGAAAATGAATACGGTGTCCCCGCCTTTAATGTCAATAACCTGGAACAAATGCGGGCCATCATGGAGGGCGCGGATGAAACCGACAGCCCAGTCATCGTGCAAGCGTCTGCGGGAGCGCGAAAATATGCTGGCCCTAACTTTTTGCGCCATCTTATATTGGCTGCCATTGAGGAATTCCCCCATATCCCAGTCGTCATGCACCAGGACCATGGCGCATCGCCCGCTGTCTGCCAACGTTCGATCCAATTAGGATTTAGTTCAGTAATGATGGACGGCTCGCTATTAGAAGATCAGAAAACACCCGCTGAGTATGACTACAACATCGACGTCACACGCCAAACGGTTAATATGGCACACGCTTGTGGCGTTAGCGTTGAGGGCGAACTTGGCTGCCTCGGCTCACTCGAGACCGGCGAGGCGGGCGAAGAAGATGGTGTTGGTGCAGAGGGGGTATTGTCGATGGAGCAGTTGTTGACCGATCCCGAGCAAGCAGCAGATTTTGTGCAAAAGACCGGTGTTGATGCCCTCGCAATAGCGATTGGCACATCGCATGGCGCCTACAAATTCAGTCGTCCGCCTACAGGTGATATTCTCGCCATCGAGCGGATCAAACAGATCAATCAACGTCTTCCGAATACCCATTTAGTAATGCATGGCAGCTCTTCGGTACCTCAGGATCTCCTGGCCATGATTAATGAGTTCGGGGGTGAGATACCGGAAACCTATGGCGTGCCATTGAGTGAAATCCAAGAAGGGATCAAGCACGGTGTGCGTAAAGTGAACATTGATACGGACTTGCGCCTAGCATCAACCGCCGCAATCAGAAAACACCTAGCCGCCAACAAGGCCGAGTTCGATCCGCGTAAGTACCTCAAAGACTCCCAAGACGCGATGAAGAAGGTCGTGATTGAGCGCTACGAAGCTTTTGCGACAGCGGGACAGGCCAGCAAGATCAACGTAGTGTCTTTAGACGCTATGTTCGGCAAATACGAAACTGGTGAACTTGACCCGGTCGTGCACTAGTTTGCAGATTAAGGTCGCGATCTAGATGGATCAAGCTCGAGCTCGGAGCGCGTTCGATTACGAATGCCTCCTTGCCGAGTTGGCGGAAATCGCTGAGAGCGAGCAAGCGCGCACGATCTCAGGAGCTGATTTTACGCAGTACCTCGCGTTCTATGGCTTGGTAAAGCAAACTAACCATAGTGGGGAGCTGTTAGCTGTAGAGCTGGGCGATCGAACAGAACGAATCGTCCTGCAGCGGTTTAGTCCCGCGAAGCCCAAAGCCTGGGCCCTCTTTCATCATGGATATTTCGATCACGTTGGTTTGTTCGGCCACGTGATCGACTTTCTGCTCGAAAGAGATGTCGGGGTTTTTGCTTTCGATCAGCTTGGCCATGGGTTGAGTACGGGCGAACGGGCGGCAATCCAGAGTTTTGACCACTACGTCGATGTGCTCGATGCCGTGCTGAAGCGAATTGATCGCGTTTGTCCGGAACGGCTGCATTGGCTGGGACAAAGCATGGGTGGTGCGATATTACTTGAGTATTTGCAGCGTAATCCTGAGCGTCAGACAAGGGAACTGGTGCTCTTTGCGCCACTCGTTCGTCCCTATGCTTGGGCTGTCAACCGGATATACTTTTGGCTCGCCAAGCAGGTGGTCACGGAACGCCCGCGAACCATCACAAGCAATGCCAGCAACGCGGAATTTCTGTATCTCCAACACCACGATCCGCTCCAAGCGGAAGTGCTTCCGGTGGCATGGGTCCAAGCTATGGTGAACTGGTCCGATGTCTTTGTCCGTTACCCGGCCTCTAATCGAGCGCCGAAGATAATTCAAGGACATCAGGATCGAACCATTGATCGTCGCTGGGGCGCTAAGGTGATTGATGCGCGATATGCAAACGCCCAATGGCTGCAGATTCCGGAGGCGTCCCATCATCTGGCCAATGAATCCGCGGCCATTCGTGCAAAAATGTACGACTGGTTAGACTCGGAATGTTGCTGGCGATAGCAGGCCGAGTTTGGCAATACGATTGGTGGCGGGGGCTAACCCCCGGGCGTGAATTCTTTTTGAGGAGTGGCACATGTCTCAGGCGTTGAGGGACCTGTTTGGTGAGAAACAGATCCGGACTGATGAAGAAAGTTTGACCCACTATGGCAAGGACTGGACGAACGGATTCTTGGTTGCACCATCCGCAGTCGTTTTTCCGGAGTCCAACGATCAAGTTGTCGACCTTGTGAGGTATGCCATAGAGCAGAATGTACCGTTAGTGCCCTCCGGCGGCCGTACAGGCCTATCAGGGGGCGCGATCGCGGGTCAAGGTGAAGTTGTGGTTTCTTTTGAGCGAATGAACAAGATCTTAGATTTCAATGTCGAGGATCGATTAGTCACCTGCCAGGCTGGTGTGATCACGCAAACTTTGCAGGAGTTTGCCGTGGCACAGGGTCTGTTTTACCCCGTCGACTTTGCCTCAGCGGGATCGAGTCAAATCGGCGGTAATGTCTCGACGAACGCCGGCGGTATAAAAGTCATCCGGTATGGGCTGACGCGAGATTGGGTCGCAGGGATGCGCGTGGTGACTGGACGCGGGGAACTTCTGGATTGCAACTCAGGCCTTGTTAAAAATGCGACGGGTTATGACCTTCGGCATCTGATGATTGGCGCGGAAGGGACTTTGGGGCTTGTTTGCGAAGTTGATGTCCGCCTCGCAGCAGCGCCCGAACCGCAGACGGTCATGGTTGTGGGTGTGCCAAAAGTTGAAAAATTATTGGATGTGCTCCAGGCGTTTTCAAAGCAGGTCACGCTTACTGCTTTCGAATTTTTCTCGGATCTCGCGCTCACTAAGGTCCAGGCTCACCGCGATCTACCTGCACCATTGACAGAATCAGTGCCCTTCTACGCGCTTATGGAATTCGATAGTTCGAGTTTGGACGCGGCCAGTCAGGCGTTTAGTGACTCTATGGAAGCCGGCTGGGTTGTGGATGGGGTCATTAGTCAGTCTGACACGCAAGCGGCAGCTTTGTGGGCGTTGCGCGAGGGGATCTCAGAGAGCATCGCGCCCTACACGCCGTATAAGAATGATTTGTCCGTCACGATTCGACAGGTGCCAGAATTCTTACAAGATGTGGATCGCTATGTTGCCAACAGTTATCCCGACTTTGAAGTTTGCTGGTATGGGCACATTGGTGACGGGAATTTGCACCTCAATATTCTGAAGCCTGAGGGTATGCGGGTCGAAGACTTCATGGCGCAGGGCCATGCGATGAGCCCCAACATTTTTGCCCTGGTCGAAGAGCGCAACGGAAGTATTTCTGCAGAGCACGGGGTGGGTCTGCTCAAGAAAGACTTCTTAGGCTACACCCGTAGCGAAGCAGAGATTAGTCTAATGCATGGCTTGAAGGATCTCTTTGATCCACACCAAATATTGAACCCTGGAAAATTGCTCGCATAAACCCGCTCAGAGAAGGTCAACCCCGTTGCTGCTGCTCACGAGGACAACGTGCGCAGATTGTTGCGCGAACAAGCCATTGCACACAACCCCAGGCATATTGTTGATCTCGATTTCCATTGCCGCTGGATCTTCGATCATAAATTCGTGCACGTCGAGGATCCAATTGCCATTGTCTGTCGTCGTGCCCTCTCGCCACACTGGTGTGCCGCCAAGATCGACGAGCCGTCTTGCAACGAAACTACGAGCCATCGGGATGACCTCTACCGGGAGGGGGAACTGACCGAGCACTGGCACCACTTTTGATTGGTCCACGATACATACGAATTCGGCAGATGCCGCGGCGACAATTTTTTCACGCGTGAGAGCTGCGCCCCCGCCTTTGATCATTTGTTTAGCGGGATTAACTTCGTCAGCGCCATCGATATAAACGTCGACGTACGGGGTAGCATTTAAGTCCATGACATGGATACCATGCGCGCGCATTCGCGCCGCTGAAGCTTCGGACGATGAAACCGCGGCATCGAATACTCCTTTAATGGCGGCGAGCTCGTCAATAAAGCAGTTGGTTGTAGAACCGGTTCCAACTCCAACGATACTTTTGGTGTTGAGCTTTGGGATGATCAAGTCAAGTGCGGCTTTAGCGACAGCCTGCTTTAATTCTTGTTCATCCGTAGTGAATGTTGAAGCGGTAATGATTTGCTCGATCATAAAGACAAAAAGATGGTGCCCATGCTCGAAAGTTATGTAAAGAGAATTCTAGGTTCACGGGTTTATGATCTCGCTCAGGAAACGCCGTTGCAACAGGCGCCGCTGCTATCGGGCAGGCTTGGTCATGAAGTCTTCCTCAAGAGGGAAGATCTCCAGCCGGTTTATTCTTTTAAGCTACGTGGTTCTTACAACAAGATGGCGTCGTTGAGCGAGAAACAGTTGGCGCGAGGCGTGATCACGGCTTCTGCGGGAAACCATGCTCAGGGTGTCGCCCTTGCCGCCAAGCATTTAAGCGTAAAGGCGACGGTTGTGATGGGTCGCAATACGCCCAGCATCAAAGTGAATGCGGTAAAAAGTCACGGTGCTCGCGTCGTACTTTTCGGCGATAGTTACGATGAAGCTTCTATCCATGCGCACGAGCTCGCAGCGAGCCAAGCTCTTAGCTATATACATCCATATGATGACAAAGAGGTTATTGCCGGACAGGGGACAGTCGGGATGGAGATCGTTAACCAGCATCCAGGGCGCCCCGACATCGTTTTTGTGCCTGTGGGCGGAGGCGGTTTGATTGCCGGTATCGCCGCGTATATCAAGTATCTCTATCCACAAACTAAAATTGTTGGGGTTGAGCCTGTCGGCTCGGATTGCTTGGCAGCGGCAATGGCAAAGGGTCGTCGTGTCAAGCTGCCGGCAGAAAGCCTTGACCTTTTTGCCGACGGTGTGTCCGTTGCCCAGATTGGCAAAGAGACGTTCAAGATCGCAAAAGCTTACGTAGATGATGTCGTAGTGGTTTCCGTTGATGAGATCTGTGCCGCCATTAAGGATGTCTTTGAAGAGACTCGGGTGGTTGCGGAGCCTGCGGGTGCCTTGTCTATAGCAGGGATGAAACGGTACCTCGATGGCGCGCAGGAAAAACAATCTGTGGTCGCTGTTGTGAGCGGCGCGAACGTAAATTTTGATCGCTTAAGACACATCTCAGAACGAGCTGAACTCGGTGAACAACGCGAAGCTATTTTAGCGGTGAGTATTGACGAATCGAAAGGGAGTTTTTTGAAGTTCTGTCGCGCGTTGGGCAAGCGTGGCATAACGGAATTCAATTACCGTTATGCAGGAGCCAATGAACCAGCACACGTGTACGTCGGGTTACAGATCGCAACCCCGGATGATCGCTCAGATGTGTTGGCAGAATTGTCACGAAAAAAGTATGCCGTTCTAGATATGACCCAAAACGAGGCGGCTAAGTTGCACGTGCGACATATGGTGGGCGGACGGCAACAAAGTGAGGGTGATGAGCTGTTGTTTCGTTTTGAGTTTCCTGAGCGCCCCGGCGCGTTGCTACAATTCCTTGGTGGTTTGGGCAGCGATTGGAACATCACTCTGTTTCACTATCGCAACCATGGTGCTGCGTTTGGTAGAGTTATGGTTGGGTTTTCTGCCGCACGTCGCGATCGGCGGCGGCTGCAGCAGTACTTGCGGCGCATAGGTTATCGATATTGGGAAGAGACAGATAACCCGGCCTACGAGATTTTTTTGCACTAGACTCCAGGGTATGCCGGTGCAACCTAAATAGGTTTAAGGATCCGTCCAATAGCGCGTGAACTCTTCTTCGAAGACGAGGCGCGTTGAGTCCTGCATTCGATCGATATAGAGGTGCCCATCAAGATGGTCGAACTCGTGTTGGAACACGGTCGCCCAGAAGCCGGTAAGATTCAGTTGTTCGCTTGTGCCCTCTGTTGACGTGTACGAAACGGTCACATCTTGGGGTCGTTCAACGAAACCGCGGAGGCCGGGGACAGATAGACAACCTTCCCAATAGCCGTTCAGGGCAGGGTTATTTACGGTGACGACTGGATTTATGAATGCCGTGAGAGGCATCGCATCGATTTCACCATAACGGCTCTCGCCACCAGGAATCTCAATAATCGCCAGGCGCATGTTTTCGTTGATTTGTGGTGCTGCAAGTCCGATGCCACCATAGTCGTGTAGGGTGTCGACCATATCGTCGAGCAGAACCGCCAGCTCAGCGCTCTTGATGAATGCTTCGGGCACGGGCTCTGCGACTCGGCGAAGATGCGGGTGTCCCATGCGAATTATTTTTCTAACCGCCAACGTAACCTCGAAACAAAGAGTTATTTATTGAACTCTATCATGCCCGATTCGGTCACCACCGTGGACAATGTCACATCCCACTCTTCCCTCGGCAGAGGTGATTCTGAACGTTGGCAGTCAAAGGCGATGCCGATTCTTGGTTTGTTAGAGGCGAGATTAGCAAGGTAACGGTCGTAATATCCGCCGCCCATACCGAGCCTGTTCCCGTGGTCATCGAAGGCGACCAAGGGGATCAGAACAACGGCGATCTCATTCGGGGTGATTATCGTTGCGTTCGGCGCCGGCGCGAAAATGTTGAATTCGCTAGGGGCCAAAGGCTCGTGCTGGTGCCAGGCATGAAAAGTCATTGTTTTATCGGGTTGAGTTCTGGGTAATACCCAAAGCTGATCGTTGTGACGTTTGAAGAGTGGTGCAAGGTTTGTTTCATCGGATATCGCGACGTAGGCCGCGATCGGTTCAGAAGAGCTGTATGAGCCTAGGATGACCGACAGCGTCTCAGCGATTGCGGCTTCGCGCGCGGCCCGATCCCGAACGTTACGGCGAGCCAATTTGTAGCGTTGACGGAGAGTGGCTCGAATTTCTTCACTGAAGGACATGAGGCTCTCTAGAATCACAAGGGATAGAAGAGGGTAGCTCCCGGAAATGCCGCTGATGGTTTGCCCTGAACCGTTACGGTTCAAGGCGGAGGTCTGTGCAACGTCTAAGGCTACCCATCAGATTGGGCCTGCACACCGACGCTGTCCCCAGAGTCTCCTGGGTTATCTCTAACGGCTCAAGGACGCGACCAACTGGCAAACACCCCAGGAGCTGGCGACAGTATAGCGCGTGGTGTTTGTTAGCCAAGACTTGTATTTGGGGTATTGCTTGTGGTTGAGACCGAGTCGCGAATTAACACATCTTTATTGCAGAATTGGTTTACGAGTCGAGTTGCTTATGTTGGGCGAGGGCGGTGCCGACACGTTCGTTGAGGTGGTCGAGCCGTTGCGAGATATTGCTGTGGGTTGCTGTGTGCTGAGAGACACCAGTGAGAAACTCATGAGTAATGTTTAGCGCGGCCATCACGGCGATTCGATCTAGACCGACCACCTTTCCGGAAGTACGAATCTCAGCCATCCGTTGGTCCAGGAACTTCGCCGCCTCAGTGAGCGAATCAACCTCGTCAGCAGGACAGGCCACTTGGTACGCTTTGTCGAGTATACGAACACTGACGGTTTGTGGTGTATCGCTCAAACTATTTCCTCTTACGCTTTGTTATGGGGTTTGAATCGCTAGTCTTTCTCGAGCGCTTTCAGCCGGGTAATCATCGCTTCTACGCGATTCTTAGCCAGCTCATTTTTTCCGATCAGTTTAGCGCGTTCGGTTGACCAAGATTTTTGTTGTGTCCGTAGAGCTTTGTTTTCTTTCGATAACACCCGGGTCAAAACTAGCAGTTCGTCCATTTGCTGCTCGAGCTGATTGAGTTGCTCCGTTTCAGGTTGTTGTTCAGCTTGCACGAGAGATCCTGGTATTATCATTGTTCTTGACGATAGTTTGCTCCGTTTGCACTGTTTTGTGTAGCCCCTCGGTTAGTATCGCGTTTAGGCTTAAGCCAGTAGCAAACAAGTTCCACAAAAGTACCAAGTCTATGGATCCAGAACTTTTAAACAAAGCACACGCTGCCTCGACCCAGATTGAACCATCCGAATTGCATGGTATCGTTTGTGGGCTGGCCTCAGCCAACCCAGGCACTTTTTCCTTGCCTGAGTTCATTGACCTGGTCGGCACGGACACGCTGAATGATGAGATCAGCGCGCAGGAATTTGTCAGTGCTACGCTTGATCAACTGCACGCCCAGGATATGGAATTCCATCTATTGGTACCCGATGACGAGGAACTCCTTAGTGCGCGAGTGAGCGCGACGGCGAGTTGGTGTGCCGCCTTTCTTTCTGGATTTGGTGCCGGTATGGCAACGCTTGGGCGTCAACATGGCGAGCTCGGAGATGATGTGCAGGAAATATTGCGGGATTTCATTGCACTCAGCGGGATGCAAGACGAGTTGACGGAAGATGATCCGGAGGCAAATGAACAAGACGAATCTTCCTTCATGGAAGTCTACGAGTATGTTCGCGTTGCCGCGATTCTCATGCACGCGTTAATGCAAGATTTTTCCGGTGATCAAGATCCAGACGATGAAGTAGAGGGCGCTATTCATTGATGGTCTCCATGCCGGTTGGTGAGCTTAAGAAAAGGCGTGATCGTTTGATGAGCATGATGGCGCCTGGCGCTATTGCCTTGATTCCTGGGGCCTCTGAAAAACGACGCAATCGAGATATCGCCTACCCCTTTCGTCAGGATTCAGACTTTTTCTATCTCACTGGTTTTTGTGAACCAGATAGTTTGCTGGTGCTGGTGCCAGGACGCGCTCAAGGACAAGAGATTCTTTTTTGTCGTGATCGAGATGCCGTTGGTGAACTCTATGATGGCGAGCGATTGGGTCCGGAAAGAGCGACCCATGCGTTGGGTGTTGATGATGCATTTCCCGATAACGATGTCGAAGAGATAGTGCCGGGATTGCTTGAAGGCCGAGATCGAATATATATCAACCTGGGCGACTACCCGAGCTTCGATCAACAACTCCTCGGCTGGGTGGCGAATATCCGTGCGCGCGAATCGGGTGGTGCGCAGCCGCCTGGAGAATTTGTAGAGCTGAAACATCTTTTGCATGAATTGCGCTTGAAAAAGTCAGCGAAAGAGCTTGGGCTAATGCGCCAAGCCGCCGCGATAACTTGCGAAGCGCATGTGCAAGCAATGCAAACCTGTGAGCCGGGCATGATCGAGGGGCGTCTGGAAGCTGAATTAACCTATGTGTTCATGAAGCATGGAGCCCGCAGTCCGGCCTACCCGAGTATTGTCGGGAGTGGCGAGAACGCCTGTGTACTGCACTATGTTGAAAATCGTGCAGAGATCCAAGATGGCGACTTGGTTTTAATTGATGCGGGTTGTGAGTTTGAGTATTACGCATCCGACATCACCAGGACGTTTCCGGCAAACGGTCGTTACAGTGAATCGCAAAAGCTGTTGTACGAAGTCGTGTTGGCAGCTAATTTGGCGGCAATCTCGGTCTGTCATCCAGGGAGCAACTTTAATGATCCGCATGTCGCTGCAGTGGCGGTGATGGTGGACGGACTGCTAGAGCTCGGTATTCTAGAGGGCGACCGAGAACATATCCTGAGCTCAGAAAGCTATCGTCAGTTTATTCCACACAAAACCTCGCATTGGCTAGGAATAGATGTGCACGACGTCGGCGATTACCGCTTTGAGGACAGTTGGCGAGAACTAGAGCCCGGCATGGTGCTGACGATCGAACCGGGCATCTATATACCCCGGGTGGAAGCCACTACGCACGTGCCGAAACGTTTCCAAGGCGTCGGCATTCGTGTCGAAGACGATGTGTTGATTACCAAGAACGGCTGCGAAGTATTGACCTGTGAAGTGCCCAAAAGCGTTGATGAGATTGAAGCTTTGATGGCTGGTGTAGGCGGGTAAAGCTCAGTGTACGTCTTGTGAGTAAAACCGGGGAGCAACGAATAGTTGTCGTGGGTGGTGGGCTTGTTGGGGCAGCGGCCGCGCTTGGTTTGGCCGCACTGGGTCGCAACGTGACGCTGATCGATCGCCAGCGACCGCAAGTTAACGCAGGCGAATTGGGTGTCGACATTCGGAACGTAGCGCTAAACCCGCGTTCACAGACTCTGTTAGACAGCCTTGGGGTTTGGCAACTTGAGCGCGTAGCACCCTACAAGCGCATGCTCGTTTGGGAAGAGCGTGGGACGGCGAGCGTGGAATTCCAGGCGCAAGAGCTTGGTCGCTCAGAATTAGGATGGCTCGTTGAAGTTAGCCCACTCTTGAATCGTCTATGGACGTCTTTCGGTGACCGTGTTGACGTACTTGAGGGGCGTGTTGATGCGCTTGAAGTTGATGAGTCGGTCAGGTTGCAGCTCGATGATGAACGCATCGTTGTTTGTGATTTATTGGTTGCCGCTGACGGCGGGCAATCGGTCATACGCCGTGGTTTGGGGATTGCTGTTGATGAACGCCCAGTCAATCAAATGGCCTTGGCGAGCGTCATACGCACATCGGGTTCGCACCTTGATACAGCATGGCAACGGTTTCTTCGAGGTGGCCCCTTAGCGTTATTGCCATCGATCGCACCTGATTTACTTTCGATTGTATGGACAGGATCGGTCGCCGAAACAAAAAGACGGGTTGAGTTAACCGAGCAGGAGTTTTGTCGCGTCATAACGCGAGCGTCTGAATCGCGCTTGGGTGAAGTGTTGGCGGTCGACGCGCGCATCAGTTTCCCGCTGACGCAACAACACGTCGCCGAACCAGTAATAGGCGGTCAAGTCGTTTTCATCGGCGATGCAGCACGGGTTGTGCACCCGTTGGCTGGATTGGGCGTCAACTTGGGTTTCGAAGATGTCAGCGCTTTACTTGCGATTGTGGGCGGTGCGGATAACCTATGCTCCCCGAACGCGTGGCGGCGGTTTAGTCGAGAGCGATCGCTTCGAGCCAAGACGCTGATTCATGCGCTGGAAGGGTTGAATCGACTTTATAGACGACAAGATCCAGGTATGGGCTTAGTGCGAAATCTGGGCATGCGGTGGGTCGACAAGGCGAGTGGTGTGAAGCACCAAATAATGCGCGAAGCTATGGGCCTTGGGCGTTTATAGGGACGGCTGAATTGACCAACGGTCCCGAACGGATGGCGAGTGGAGAAAAGCAATGGGTGATGCGAAACAATGATTGAGTTGAAACGATGAGCGCGCCGAAACGTACAGCGCTGTGCGATGCTCATGTCGCTGCGGGTGGCAAAATGGTGGATTTCGCCGGATGGTATATGCCGGTGAACTATGGTTCGCAAATTGTCGAGCACATGGCAGTGCGTGCAGATGCTGGCATGTTTGATGTCTCGCACATGACCATCATCGATGTTGGTGGGTCTCGTGCACGTGAGTTTTTGCAACGATTGGTCGCCAATGATGTCGATCGGCTGGATGTGTGGGGCGCGTTGTACGGTGCTTTGTTAAATGAGCGTGGAGGGGTCATCGACGATCTGATCGTTTATCGCACACCTGCGGGGTATCGTTGTGTGGTTAACGCGTCAACGCGGGACAAAGTTCTTGCTTGGTTTGAAGACCAGGCGATACAAGGTGCAACCTTTGTCGAGCAGTCGCTCAGTATGATTGCGGTCCAAGGAC
This sequence comes from Pseudomonadales bacterium, assembly GCA_029244465.1. Lineage (GTDB taxonomy): Bacteria > Pseudomonadota > Gammaproteobacteria > Pseudomonadales > Azotimanducaceae > UBA4421. Next base: position 14,790 of record JAQWQN010000010.1, on the reverse strand, counting down.
CGAATGCGGTCGCGAAATGCGATACGGTCTTCGCTGGCATGGAGGCCAAAATCGACCGCGCTGATGGTAACGAAGCCAAAGCCCTTGCTGAGCTCAAGCCGTTTGCCGCATTGGTGACAAACAATGGCTGGATGATTGGTCGCACCGGCTATACCGGTGAAGATGGTGTAGAGATTATGTTGCCGCATGCGGAGGTGGCAGTCTTATATGAAAAGCTCTTGACCGCAGGGGTGACACCCTGTGGTCTTGGCGCTCGGGATACGTTGCGGCTCGAGGCTGGGCTCAATCTATATGGACAGGATCTTGATGAAGAGACGTCTCCGCTTGCCTCCAATATTGCGTGGACGATTGCGTGGCAGCCTGATCACCGTGACTTTGTTGGTCGCACAGCGATTAGCGCTGAACGAGGACAGTGTCCGCAAAAGCTGACAGGGCTGATTATGCGCGAGAAAGGCGTACTTCGGCATGGCCAGACAGTCATCACGTCGGCTGGTGAGGGAGTGATTACGAGCGGCACCTTTTCTCCGACTATGCAGTGTGCAATCGCTCTAGTGAGAATACCAAAAGCGGCCAAGGGAGAATGCCAGGTCGATATCCGTGGTAAGCAAAAAAACGCGACAATTGTGAAGCCACCGTTCGTTCGAAATGGCAAAATATACGTCTAGCGAAGGCAGCACTCGCGAAAGCATAAAAAAGAACTTAGACATCGAAAGGAAAGGATTGCGGCATGAGCGAAGCGCCCAGCGAAATTAAATATCTGGCCACCCATGAATGGGCGCGGCTAGAAGAAGATGGTTCGGTGACTGTAGGTATTACAGATCACGCCCAGGACGCGTTAGGCGACGTCGTCTATGTTGAGTTGCCTGAAGAAGACCAAGACCTTTCCGCCGGTGACGAAGCCGGCGTTGTGGAATCCGTAAAAGCAGCTTCAGATATCTATGCGCCTGTTTCGGGCACCGTTATTGCGACTAATGAGCTTCTTGATGATGAGCCAGAAAAAGTTAATCAAGATCCTTATGGTGACGGTTGGTTCTTCAAAGTGCGGCCAACTGATGTTGGTGAACTTGATGAGATGCTAGACGCCGATGCTTACATTGACGTCTGCGAAGACGAAGAAGACTAAAGCCGATGCCCTTTGTTCCCCACACCGCGGCCGATGTCGAAACTATGCTGGCCGAAATAGATGCGCCGAGCGTTGAAGCGCTTTTTGATGAGATCCCAGCAAACCTAGCGACCGGTAAACTCAAAAAAGTACCAGAGGGTATGAGTGAGCTTGCAATGTTACAAATGTTGGAAGCACGAGCCCAGCAAGATGATGGCTACGCCTGTTTTCTTGGTGCCGGGAGCTATGACCACCACATCCCAGCTGCAGTCTGGGATCTGACCAGCCGCGGCGAGTTTATGACGGCCTATACGCCTTATCAGGCCGAGGCGAGCCAAGGGACACTCCAGCTGATCTACGAATACCAATCGATGATGACTGCGTTGACAGGTATGGATGTCTCGAATGCGTCGGTGTATGACGGTGCCAGTGGTTTGGCAGAAGCGATGTTGATGGCGATGCGTGCCAATAAAAAGAATAAGTCAGGTGAGGTATGGGTGGCGGGCACAGTACATCCGCACTACGCCGAAGCCTCGAGGAACATTGTTCGTAACCAAGGCATCACTTTGGTTGAGATCGCAGCAAGTCAAGGTGGTGTCGACATGAGCGCGCTGCCAGAAACAGGCGAACCGGTGGCCGTCGTCATTCAGCAACCAAATTTCTTCGGTTGTTTAGAGCAAGTCGATGCACTGACGGATTGGGCTCATGGCTTGGGTGCCCTTGTTATTGCGGTGGTCAATCCGATGACGCTTGCCGTGCTTAAGCCGCCGGGAGAATGGGGCTCGAGTGATGGCGTCGATATCGCGTGCGGTGATGGGCAGGTGCTAGGCGTTCCCATGGCGTCCGGTGGACCGTCTTTCGGCTTCATGTGTTGTCGCGAAAAATTAGTGCGTCAGATGCCAGGCAGGATTATCGGTAAAACAGTGGATCTCGAAGGCCGTGACGGTTACACCCTCACCTTACAGGCGCGTGAGCAACACATTCGCCGCGGCAAAGCGACCTCTAATATCTGTACCAATCAAGGTCTTTTGGTGACTGCCGGAACCATCCACATGGCCTTGATGGGCCCACAAGGGCTACGCGACGTTGCACTGGCCAGTCACAACAACGCCGCGACATTGCGGGATCGGCTGCTACTGATTCCAGGGGTCAACGCGTTCAATGACCTACCTTTCTTCAACGAATTTGCCCTGCGATTGGACACTGAGGTCAATGCAGTGGCCGCAGCGATGCGTGAGCAAGGAATTCTGGCTGGACTGGATGTCAACGACTTTGTTGAGATCGAGGGCGGAGGGCGGGTGCTTTTGCTGGCTGTAACAGAAAAGCGTACACAGAAAGAGATGGATGCTTATGTTGACGCGTTGACGAGCATTCTCGGAGCGGCAGCGTGAACAACGAAACTATATTTGATATATCGACCTCTGGCCGGCGAGCGGCTGCACAGAGAGTAGATCTTGCTGGCATTGAAGCGCTGCGCGATATACCTGCGAACTTACTGCGGATGGAGCTACCCGCGCTACCGGAAGTTTCTGAACTCCAAGCCGTTCGTCACTACACCAATTTGTCACGCAAGAATTTTTCGATCGATACGCAGTTTTACCCACTTGGGTCCTGCACAATGAAGTACAACCCCCGCGGTGCTCACAAAGCGGCGAGTTTGCCTGGCTTTTTAGGCCGACATCCATTGGCGCCTGAGGCCGCGAGCCAAGGCTTTCTGGCTTGCTTATTTGATCTACAAGAGATCTTGAAAGACGTTACGGGCATGCAAGGGGTTTCGCTAACCCCGATGGCTGGGGCGCAAGGTGAGTTCGCCGGTGTCGCCATGATCCGCGCTTATCATGAAGCGCGAGGTGATGATGCGCGCACGGAAATCCTCGTGCCCAGTGCCGCCCATGGTACCAACCCAGCAACCGCAGTCATGTGCGGTTACAAAGTCACGGAAGTTGCTGTTGACCGTAGTGGTGATGTTGATCTTGAAGGTCTCAAAGCGGCTGTTGGGCCGCAAACTGCCGGGCTAATGATGACAAACCCTTCCACATGTGGGGTGTTTGAGCGGCAGATCGAAGAAATAGCAAACACGGTGCACGAGGCAGGCGGTCTTCTTTATTACGACGGTGCGAATTTAAATGCGATTCTAGGCAAGGTTCGGCCGGGTGATATGGGATTTGACGTTTTACACATGAACCTGCACAAGACCTTTGCTACGCCGCATGGCGGCGGTGGCCCAGGCGCCGGTCCCGTTGGTGTTGGTGAGCGACTGCTGCCGCATTTGCCACTGCCGATTGTTCGCAAGACGGATGCTCAGCAAGACAGTTATGTGTGGCAAGGTGCTGCTGAGCTACCAGAATCGATTGGCCGGTTGTCCGGCTTTGCTGGTAACGCGGGGATATTGATCCGAGCCCTATCTTATGCATTGCTCTTGGGGCGTGACGGCATGCATCGCGTTGGTGAATTCGCCACATTAAATGCGAATTACATGGCGGTACGACTGAAGAAGGCCGGCTTTCAGCTCGCCTATCCAGACCGAAGGGCAACGCATGAGTTCATTGTGACGTTTGCTCGTGAAGCGAAGGAATTCAACGTCAGCGCGATGGATTTTGCGAAACGTTTACTCGACTTTGGCTATCACTCGCCAACGACCTACTTCCCTCTTCTGATACCCGAGTGCTTTCTGATTGAACCCACGGAAACGGAGAGCAAGGCAGAGTTGGATGGGTTTATCCAAGCGCTCATAGACATTCGCAAAGAGGCCGAAACGACGCCAAATTTAGTTAAAGAAGCGCCATACAGCACCCCCGTTCGCAGACTTGATGATGTGAAGGCAGCCAGAGAACTCAATCTACGGTGGCAGTCAGAGGGCTAGTTTTTGAGCAGACTCTTGACTTCGTCGAGCGCTGTTATCGGCAGCGAACAGGTCAAACCTGTGCATACGTAAGCCGTAACGAGGGCCTGTTGTTCGCTCGAAACGAGTCTCGGTAGATAACCAGGCAGCGTTGTCGTCTCGTTGTAAGGGATTAGATAGCAGGAGCGCTCCGGTGTGTAGCCGACGGCGAGTTCATCCGCCCACTGCTGCATCAACTCGATCGGTCCTCGCAAAACAATCTGTTCACCAGGGTAGATCGATTCCTCTAACGCGTTTAATAAGGCGCAATGCCCGGCGGGTACACGTTCCATGATCCCGCGAGCCCAGCGTAGGGTGTTATGTGCGGGGTCCAAGTAAGCGCTTTCACCAAGCAGGTGACCAAGACGTACCAGAGCAATTGCGGCAATACCGTTGCCGGGCGGAAGGGCGTCATCGACCGTGGGCTTGGGTCTAAGGATCAGTTTTTCGTGATCGTGAGCGGTAAAGAAAAAACCACCTTCTTCGGAGTCATAGAATTTTTCGATGAGCGCATCGGCCAGTTCGACCGCGAACTGAATATCAGCCTCACGCCAGGCAACGCTCAAGAGATCGAGCAGGCCCTGTAACAAATTCGCATAGTCGTCAAGATAGCCTGAGTGCTTGGGGCCCCCAGCCTGCCAGGTTGCAAACAACTGTCCCTCCACCCAGCAAGATTTTCGTAGGAAGTCAGCAGTCTCTTGGGCCAATTCAATCCAGTGTGGCTCTTTCAATTGCGATCCCGCTGCCGCAAGACCGCTGATGAGTAAGCCGTTCCAGGCGGTCAAGATCTTGGTGTCCGTATCCGGCCGGATACGTTCTGAGCGGGCGTTGAAGAGTTTGCCTTTGGCCGAGGTTAGCAGCTGTCCGGCTTCTTCACGCTCCAGAGATAGACGCTCAACGACCGAACGCCATGAGTCGTGGCGGTGAAAATTCCACTGGTTTTCGAAGTTAGCGGGTTTATCCAAGCCGTACAGTGTCTCGACGACTAAGTACTCGTCCTCGGTTAGGAGTTTTTTAACGTGTTCTCGTCGCCAGACGTAGAACTTGCCTTCCTGACCTTCTGCGTCTGCATCGAGGGCGGCGTAGAACCCGCCGCTCGGGTGACGCATTTCTCGCTCGAGCCATGTGATGGATTCGCGAATCGCAGACTGGAACAGCTCGTCTGGACCAAAGTGCAGGGCGGCGGCATATAATTTCAACAATAAGGCGTTGTCGTAGAGCATTTTCTCAAAGTGCGGGACCATCCACTTCGCATCGGTCGCGTAGCGGCAGAAACCGCCGCCGATGTGATCGAAAATACCACCGCGCGCCATTTGGGTCAGGCTGACCATGACCATGTCGAGGGCTTCTTTGTCATTCCCGCCTGACTTGCGGGTGTAGCGCCAGTGGCGCAGTAGACGCGAGATTACATGCGCCATCGGAAACTTTGGCGCGCCGCCAAAACCACCGTCACGAGGGTCGTACTGCTGGCCAAGCTGATCGCGTGCTGTTTGTAGGAGTTCGATGTCTTTCAGGTTTGGGTCGAGTAGCGGCGGAACCATTTGGGCAAGCGTCGCCTGAAGTTTTTCTCCTTGCTCTGCGAGTTCTTCTTTTTGGTTCTGAAAAGCATCCGCCAATCGAAGCAACAGATCGCTGAAACCAGGCAGCTGGTAACGCGGTTGGTTAGGAAAGTAAGTACCACCGAAGAACGGTAGATGGGAAGTCGGATCCAAGAACATGGTCAGCGGCCACCCACCTCCTTGGGGGTTTATCAATTGGAGCGCCATCTGATAAATTTTATCGAGATCGGGCCGCTCTTCACGGTCGACCTTAATGTTGATGAAATGTTCGTTCATGACCCTGGCGATGGCCGGGTCCTCAAATGACTCATGGGCCATGACGTGGCACCAGTGACAGGTCGAATAGCCAATAGACAACAAGATCGGCTTGGCTTCGGACTTGGCGAGCGCAAGCGCTTCGTCATCCCAAGGATGCCAGTCGACCGGGTTCTCGGCATGTTGCTTGAGGTAGGGGCTGGCTTCGAAAGAGAGGCGATTAGTCATATTGCTTAGTGTACCGTATCGCTTTCTTCCCGGGTCTGTTCTATCGAGATATTTGCTGTAATGCAGCCAAAAATCCTGTAATAAGGGAATGAACTGGGTAGCGCTCTGCTACTAGATAGTCCTCAATCAAAAATAAAGTCGACGGTTTTGTATAGGTTTGGGGCGGCTTAGCACCGGTCACCAAAGCTTAAGAAGGTGGTGCAAACCATCCGAGGTCATCAGGAACCGCGGTAAAAAAGGAAAGTGATGGTTGATGCAGATGGCTTTCGACCTAATGTTGGGATTGTTGTCACCAACCGACAGGCGCAGGTGCTATGGGCGCGGCGTGTCGGTGGACACGACGCGTGGCAGTTTCCTCAAGGTGGGATCGATGAAGGTGAGTCGCTGGAGGATGCGCTGTATAGAGAGCTGCACGAAGAGGTTGGTTTGCGTGCACAGCATGTTCGAATTCTTGGGTGTACCAAGGGCTGGCTGCGCTATCGTCTGCCACGGCGCTTGCGTCGGCACAATTCGACCCCTGGCTTTGTCGGGCAGAAACAAAAATGGTTTTTGTTAGAAATTATCGGATCTGAAGACGCCATCAATCTGAATCTCAGTCGTAAGCCCGAGTTTGATGAATGGCGCTGGGTTAGCTACTGGTATCCGTTAAACAAAGTGGTCGACTTCAAACAAGACGTCTATCGGCGTGCACTTGCCGAACTCGTTAGCCACACGGTGGTCGAGAACTAGTATGGACTCAATGCTTGCTACATTGCGGCGTATCGTCCAAGCCGTCACAGCCCAAGCGCGGTTTGCTAATGCAGTGCAAACCCTGGTGATTGACGTGAAAGATGCCATGCAGGCTGATGTTTGTACGATCTATCTCATCAATCGGGCGAGAACTCATTTTGTGCTGGTGGCAACCGATGGCTTGAATCTCGACAAAGTGGGGTCGGCAGAGATCGCTCTTGCCGATGGCTTGGTTGGTCAGGTGGCGCGACGTGCTGAACCCCTTAATTTGAACGATGCACGCAGTCACCCGAGTTTCCTTTATTTGGCAGATTCGGGCGAAGAGGCGGTTAACTCTTTTCTCGGCGTACCGATTATCCACCAGGGTCGTACCCTCGGGGTTTTAGTGGTGCAACAACGGGATGCGAGACGCTTCGATGAGTCGGAAGAAGCCTTCTTGGTTACACTCGCGGCACAGCTTGCGGCGGTCGTCGCGCATGCCGATGCGGTTGGGGAGAGCGCCTTGCTTGGGGTGCGAGGCGGCGAGCTGGAAGATACCTGCTTCACAGGCGTAAAAGGAGCGCCAGGCATAGCGATTGGTACGGCTGTCGTCGTGCACCCAGTAGCGAATCTAGAGGCTGTGCCTGAGAAAGAAGCCGAGAATGTCACCATCGAGCTGCTGCTGTTTGATCGTGCACTCAAGTCTGTGCGCGGTGACATCAAGAAAATTATTGAGGAGTTTTCGGAGTCGCTGCCAGAGCAGGAGTTGGCCCTATTTGACGCCTACTTACATATGCTGGATGAGAACGCGCTGGCGGGAGATATTCGCGAACGTATCCAGCATGGGCAATGGTCCCAAGGCGCCTTAAAACAAGTCATTCGCGAGCACGTTAATCGCTTTGAAGAGATGGAGGATCCCTATCTGCGAGAAAGGGGTACAGACGTAAAGGACCTAGGATTGAGGTTGCTCGCCTACCTTCAAGACATTCGTGATAAGAAGAGCCACTTTCCGAAAGAAACGGTTTTAGTTGGTGATGAAGTCACTCCGGCGATCCTTGCGAACGTGCCTGCTGATCGGCTGCGTGCGATTGTCTCAATGCGTGGATCGCGCAACTCGCATATGGCGATCTTAGCCCGCGCGATGGACATCCCCGCGGTGATGGGTGCGGTCGAATTACCGGCGTATGAACTCGAAGGAGAAGAACTCCTCGTTGATGGTCATTACGGTGAAGTCTATACACGGCCCTCCGACGCTCGTATCAGACTCAGCAGGGAACTCATCGAACAAGAGCGCATATTTGATGAGGAGTTAAACGAACTCAAAGAGTTACCTTGTATAACGCGTGACGGATGGCGGCTGGCCTTGTGGGTCAACATTGGTCTGACAGGTGACCTGACGCGCAGCCTTGATCGCGGTGCGGAAGGCATTGGTCTCTTTCGTACGGAGATCCCATTTATGTCGAAAGACTCGTTTCCGACAGAAGCTGAGCAGTACACGCTCTATCGAGAGCATATGGAAGCGTTTGATCCTCGCCCGGTAACGATGCGGACCCTGGATATCGGTGGCGATAAATCTCTAAGCTACTTCCCAATTCAAGAAGAGAATCCGTTTCTTGGCTGGCGCGGTATTCGAGTGACGTTGGATCACCCAGAAATCATGCTAGTGCAAGTGCGCGCGATGTTGAAGGCAAACGCAGGATTGGAAGGGGAACTGCGGATTATGTTGCCAATGATCTCCTCGCCCCAAGAATTGCGGTCGGCGAAGATACTCATCAAGCAAGCTTACGAGGAAGTCATTGAGGAGGGCGTTAGCGTCAAGCGACCTCAAGTTGGCGTGATGATCGAAGTGCCTGCAGCGGTCTATCAGGCTCGCCAACTAGCAAAGGAAGCAGACTTTCTCGCGGTGGGGTCCAACGATCTCACGCAGTACATGTTAGCCGTGGATCGGAACAACGCCCGCGTTGCGGAGCTTTATCAAGACGTGCATCCAGCGGTTGTAACCGCGCTCAGGGAAGTTGCGAGGGCTGCCCACGCTGAAGAGACGCCGCTCGGGATCTGCGGTGAGTTGGCGGGTACGCCGATCGGTGCCGTGCTACTGATGGCAATGGGATACCACGTGCTTTCGATGAACGCGACTCACCTGCCAAAAGTGAAGTGGGTGATTCGCAACATCAAGCGATCTGATGCGCGGCGAATGCTCGCTCGGGTTTTGCGCATGGATAATGCACATGATATTGAGCAGTTTATGGATGAACAGTTACGCGCTGCTGGCCTAGCTAAGGCGCTGCCACATCACCACGATTAAGTGTCTGCCCGCCAGTAAAGATAAGTGCTCCTAGCGTACGAGATCTAATTCGTAACGTACCTGCCCCGTGGCCTTGCCGCCGGCTACATAACTTTGCTCAGAGAACGTGATTCGCTCTGTACCGACTTCGAGCACGCTGCTCGCACGAGTTCCGTATTCATCGCCGATAATGAAGCACGGCGCTACGCGCCGCTCCATTTCGATCGGGCGACCGCGTTGAGGCAGTTGGTCGTCAGCTGGCACCGCCCCATCCTTTAGCATCGCCACTAGATCGTTATGTTCGAAACCTTGTTCGACCCAGCGTTCGAGGTTTATAGATCCTTGGATGCATTTTGGCCACGCTGCACCAAGTTCGGCGTTAGAAAGGCCGTAATAGCCGGGGGTCAGAACTTCTGTCGTACTGCGATTGGACGTACAAACTAGAGTCTGCCCATCAAACAAAAGTAGATTGAACCCAGCGTATTTGGAGCCGGTAAGATGATGTGCGTAATGTTCCGCCTCGTCATCGCCGACAAGGAAATCTTGTACGAGTGACCCGCGTGACCTGGGTGCTTCAGGGTCATCAGGGTGACTGAAATTAGTGAGCGCGGCGAATCTGCCAGAACGGGTGCAACCTAGCCAGGTTCCACCGGCGACCTCATCTCTACCCGCTAGAACGTTGCCGTTGTCCGGCCAGAAGTTGGCTTGAGTGGCAGCGCGCCCGTGAAATTCGTCGCGATTAGCCGCGACAATGAGCGGCCGGTTCGGGTCGATGCGGTAGCCGAAAAGGATTAAACACATGGGTTGGACAGGGGTTTAGCGTAAATGCTGAGTGTACCAGCTGGTTTAGCGGTAATCTTCCGGTATCCTAGCGGTAATCTTTGCAAGGTCAGCCGAACGTGCAATATCCTGTTATTGATCCAATCATTCTGTCTCTAGGTGGTGGTTTGGCCCTACGTTGGTATGGCTTGATGTACCTTCTAGGGTTTGCCGCTGTCTGGTTTCTCGGCAACCGCAGAGCGAAGACCCACCCAGGTGACTGGCAGGCTCAAGAAATCAGTGACCTGGTTTTCTTTGGGGCTATGGGCGCCGTGCTCGGCGGCCGAGTTGGCTATGTCTTTTTCTATAACTTGGATGTTTTTCTGAGTGATCCGCTCTATCTCTTTCGAATGTGGGAAGGGGGTATGTCTTTTCACGGAGGCTTGTTGGGGGTAGCCCTGGGCGTGCTGCTGTTTGCGCGTAAGTTCAATCGCGAATGGCTTGAGGTCGCTGACTTCCTAGTGCCGTTGTGCCCAATCGGTATTGGCCTTGGCCGCCTAGGCAACTTCATTAACATGGAGTTACCTGGACGCGTCACCGACAGTGCTCTCGGGTTTGTCTACACGTGCGACGCTGTCCGTGGCCTGACGCAGACTTGCGTTGGTGAGTGGGAGAGCATCGCGCGGCATCCATCGCCGTTGTACCAAGCGCTCACAGAAGGGTTGTTGTTATTTATCCTTGTTTGGATTGTTTCGGCTAAGCCTAGACCCGCGGGTTTTGTCTCCGGAACCTTCCTGATGGGATACGGCGTCTTCAGGGTGATCACCGAAAACTACCGATCACCTGACGGACACATCGGCTTCATCGCCTTTGATTGGCTGACCATGGGCCAGATTTTGTCGCTCCCAATGTTGATCGCTGGTATCCTGCTAATGGTTTGGTCTCGCTCGCGTCAGGGAGCCCGCTAGCACCAGAAGCTAGCAGATATGGGGCGAAAGTTAGACCGTGACGCGAACATAAAAAGTCAAAAATTGGTAACAAGAGGTACTCTCTGTTGAAACAGTATCTGAACCTTATGCGACATGTTAGAGAGCAAGGTGTCTTTAAAGATGATCGCACCGGTACGGGTACCTATAGTGTCTTTGGCCACCAATTACGTTGTGACCTTAACGAAGGGTTCCCGCTCGTTACGACTAAGAAAATGTTCCTGAAGGGCATCATTCATGAACTGTTGTGGTTTTTGTCGGGCTCCACGAACATCAAATATCTCACCGATCATGACGTACACATTTGGGATGAGTGGGCTGACGAGCAGGGTGAGCTGGGTCCAGTCTACGGCTCGCAGTGGCGCTCTTGGCCTGCCCCCGATGGCGCCACGATTGATCAGGTTGCGCGGGTGGTACGCGATATTCAGCACAATCCGAATAGCCGGCGACATATTGTTAGTGCTTGGAATGTGGCTGAAGTCGACAAAATGGCGCTACCACCGTGCCACTCGCTGTTCCAGTTCTATGTCGCAGAAGGTAAATTGTCCTGCCAGCTCTACCAACGCAGTGCCGATATCTTTTTAGGCGTGCCGTTCAATATTGCGTCTTATGCATTGCTCACGATGATGATCGCTCAGGTTGCCGAGCTTGAGCTTGGGGACTTCGTCCACACCTTTGGTGACGCTCACATTTATGCCAATCATATCGAACAGGTCGACAAACAATTGGATCGCCTGCCCTTACCCTTGCCAAGAATGGTGCTCAACCCAGGCGTAAAAGACATCTTTGATTTTACGTATAACGACTTCACGTTGACGGGTTATCAAAGTCATCAAGGCATCAAAGCCCCGATCGCCGTCTAGGACGATTGATGCACCTATCCCTGATTTGGGCAATGACCGAAAACCGCGTCATTGGGATTGATGGCGGTCTGCCCTGGCATTTGCCTGATGAGATGCGCCATTTCATGGATAGCACGATGGGGAAACCGGTCATCATGGGGCGTAAGACCTTTCAATCGATGAAGGCACCTTTACCCGGGCGTTTAAACATCGTCCTGACGCGGGACCGAGGTTGGTCTCCGCCGCAGGCTGATGTTCTGGTTGTCCATGATTTGCAGGCTGGCATCGATGTGGCCACTGTAGATGCGCAGGAGAAGTCCGTCGACGAGATTATGGTGATTGGTGGCGCGGACATATATGCCCTAGCCCTACCGCGTGCAACTAAGCTCTACGTCACCTACATCGAAATGGCGATAGCGGGGGACGTTACCTTTCCTGAGTTTGATTTAGAGGAATGGCAAGAAGTGTCTAGCGTCGAGCACCCCAAAGACGATCGTCACGACGCTGCTTTTGTCATCAAGATGTTGACCAGAGTTGGGTAACGATTAGATGGTCGCTTGAATTAGCGACCCATCACAAGGTAGGTCGCGCCAGTTACCAGTTGGGATTGTTTGCCGAGAGGTTTTGTACCATTGAGAAAACTGCCCCTGCTCCAGAGTGAGCAAACCATCGAGTGCCGTGGCCGAGTTTAAAACACTGAACACCTCGCTACGGGCTCGGTTGATGTCACATGATCCCTGCGTCAAAGAGCGGACTGTCTTGGCAACAGCTGCTGGTTCGATTCGAGCAGCGCGGTACAAGACAGTGGTGGGGGTGAGGTCAACCATCTCGAGGAGGTAATGCGCATCGCAGTGACGACAGCGGACAAAGCCGTCAGCCATTTGCAAGTGGGCATCGATGACGAATACTGTTTCTAACTCAGGATTCGCGCGTGTGATGTGCGTGCATGGCTCGACGGATTTCATAGTGGAGGCGTTAAATCGACACTGTTCGACAGAATAGGATTGAAAGGATGAGGGACTAAATGAGCAATGGCAAGTTAGGGCTAGCGGTTAACCCAATGTCAGGTCGTGATGTGCGTCGCCTGGCCGCGCGGGCAACGAACATGACACACGAGGCGAAGCGCGACATTGTCGCCAGGGTAGCGGCAGGCGCTGAAGCGGCTGGCGTGACAGACATCTACATCACAAAGGAGCCGTTTCAGATTTCGTCCATGGCGTTAGATCACATGGGTCTGAAGGCGAACGTACATGTTATCGAGCACCCGCTCGCGAACGACGCGAGCGATACTGAGCAATCTGTACGCGCTTTTGTTGCTGCAGGCTGCTCGACGTTAGTTTCGCTTGGTGGCGATGGGACAAATCGAGCCATCGTGCGAGCGTGTCCTGATATTGATTTGGTGCCTTTGTCGACTGGGACCAATAACGTCTTTCCTGTTTTGGCGGAACCCACGATAGCCGGGGTCGTTGCTGGGTTGAATGCCAGTGGGAAGCTCGACGCAGCGCCAGAACTCAAAGCGAGGGTGAAAGTTTTGCACGTGAAGGCCGGCGCAAGACGTGATGTAGGATTGATCGACGCTGTGCTTTTGGAGAACGACAACGTCGGCAACTTGCTGCCGTTTGATGCCGACCGTATTGCACAAGTCTTGTTGACGCGTGCCGAACCAAACTCGATTGGTATGTCACCGATAGGTGGTTTGATACGACCGGTCTATGCGGAAGATGATTATGGCATGTTGGTCATGACCGGCGGTGAGGGTCCGGGCGTGCTCGCGCCGTTGTCGCCTGGTTTATTTCGCGAAGTCACGGTGTCTGACGTGACCGACATCAATTTCGAAGTTGCTGTCCCTTTTCGTGGTCCCGGTGTGCTTGCACTTGATGGCGATAGAGATATATGGCTAGCAGCCGGCGAGACTGCGACGGTGACGCTGCGCAGAGATGGGCCTTGCGTGATCGATATTGAGGCCACCATGCGTTGGGCGGTGGCACAAGGTATGATGGCGCCCGCTAAGTTAACCAGGACCAATGATGATCGTTAAACCCCGTATTCGAGGCTTCATTTGTACAACAGCGCACCCGGATGGTTGTGCGGCGAACGTGCAAAAGCAAATCGAATACGTGCAAAAGCAAGGGGAGGTCTCATCGGGAGAGCTGAGGAATGTCCTCGTACTTGGATGCTCTGGTGGCTATGGTCTTGCGTGCCGGGTGGTTTCTGCCTTCGGTTGTAACGCAAACACGCTTGGCGTATCGCTTGAAAAACAACCGGAGGAGAAGCGGACAGCGAGTGCTGGTTGGTATAACAATATTGCGTTCGAGGCGGCTGCGGCGGAAAAAGGTCTGTATGCCAAGAGCTTGGATGGCGATGCTTTTTCGGATGAAATGCGCGAGCAAGTCATAGAGACCATAAAGGCTGATCTCGGCCAGATAGACTTGGTTGTCTACAGTCTCGCGTCTCCCGTTCGTCCACACCCACGAACCGGTGAATTGCATCGATCAACGATCAAACCGCTTGGTGAAGCGCTCGATATTAAGTCGGTCCATGTTGATCGTGGTGAAGTCGTCCAGATCAATCTCGATCCGGCTACGGAAGAAGAAACCGCCAATACAATTGCCGTCATGGGTGGTGAAGACTGGGAATTCTGGATTGAAGCGTTGCTACAAGCTGGTGTGCTTGCAGATGGCTGCCGTACGGTCGCATTTACCTATATCGGTACTGAGCTCACGTGGCCGATTTATTGGGAAGGCACGCTCGGGCAGGCAAAAATAGACCTGGATCGAGCGAGTCGAGCCAATACAGAACGCTTGGCGGGTATCGGTGGGTCGGCCAAGGTCGCTGTGCTCAAGGCGATCGTCAGCCAAGCGAGTTCGGCGATACCTGTGGTGCCATTGTATGTTGCCCTCCTCTTTAAGGTGATGAAGGAGCAAGGGTGTCACGAAGACATCATTGCGCACATTCACCGCCTGTTTGCGACGCAATTGTCTGCCAGTGCTGAACTTCGTTTGGACGACGATGGCCGGATAAGGATGGACGACGTTGAGCTGTCTGAAGAGGTACAGCGGGAAGTAGTAAAGCGCTGGCCTCTGGTCACTACGGAGAACCTAGACGATTTAGGCGACTTGACCGGCTTTCGAGCAGACTTCCTTAAGATTTTTGGCTTTGGCTTTGCTGGCGTAGACTATGAAGCCG